>JAFGQB010000071.1 GCA_016935915.1 Spirochaetota bacterium | reverse complement strand
GCAATGACAGAAAAACTGAATGTCTAAAAGACTATCTGTTTATTATATTTTTATTCGAAATTTGACCTAATTAGTATAAAACCAGCTTATATTTAATAAAAAGTAAGCAGTTTTATTATTATAATATCTGCATATAATTTGAGCATTTATATGTAGGATATTTTTTTTATAATATATTATTTTATCATTTACAGGATTAAATTTTTATGGAAAAGAATATCACTAAAAGTCCATGGGGTTACTTTGAAGTATTATCTGAAAATGACAGTTTTAAATTAAAAAAAATCGTTTTATTGCCAGGAAAAAGATTAAGTCTTCAGAAACATAAATTAAGAGAGGAACACTGGTATATACTCGATGGAGAAGCGGTTGTAACACTTAATGGTAAGGACATACTTTTAAAAAAAAACCAGTCATTGGATATTAAAAAAGAAGATATACACAGAGTATCAAACAAAAGTGAAAAAGAGACAGTTTTAATCGAAATTCAGACAGGAACATATTTCGGTGAAGACGATATCGAAAGATATGAAGATGATTACGGAAGATGCAGTAAATAAGATATAATTAAATATTTAACCTTCATCATATTGAAGAAATTCCATTGTGAAACTCGCTTTTCCCTGTGATAAACTCCTTAAGGAAGTCGTATAACCAAACATAACTTTCAAAGATGCTTTTGCAAAAATTATATCAAGCTCTCCTGTTTTATGCACATCAAGAATGATTCCGTTTCTGCTTTGAAGGTCGCCGATTACTGCACCAGTAAACTCTACAGGAGTTGAAATTTCAAGTTTCATAATCGGTTCAAGCATAATGGTTTGAGCTTCCCTTAATAAATATCCAGTACATATATTTGCACAAGCCTCAACAGCAACAGGACTTGTTTTTGCCTGATCATAAACAATGTCCTTAACAATAACTATGGAATCTGTTACAGGATATGCTCCCTCAGGTCCTGAATTCAATCCGTTTAAAATGCCTTTTTCAATACCGGGAAAAATATCAGACTGCTTTTTGTTCAGTCCATTTTCAATTAAATTTCCCTTTGTCCTTTCATTTGGCTTTATTTCAAGAGTTAACGTAACATGCTGAAGATTGCCTTCGATTTTTTGATTGAACTCATATGTATATGATGCTGTTTTTTTAGCTGTTTCTTTATAAGCAACCTGCGGATGGCCGCATCTTAAATCCAGTTTAAACTGATTTTTCATCCTTTCAAGTATAATCTGAATATGAAGTTCTCCCATGCCTCCGATCAAGGTCTGTCCGGTGTCTTTATCTTCCTTAAATACTATTGTAGGATCTTCAAGTAAAAAAGCATCAATGGCATTATTTAATTTTTCCTTTTCCAAAGCATTCCTTGTTTCTATCGTCATAAATATTACCGGTTCAGGAAATGTAATATTCTCTAAAAGAACCTGATAGTTCTCCCTGCATAATGTATCTCCTGTTTTAACATCCTTTAATCCGGAAACTGTAACTATATCCCCTGCAGAAACAGTATCTATCCTCTCAAATTTGTCAGCAAATATTCTAAGTAAATCTTGTACCCTTTCCTTTTTTTTTGTTCTTGGATTGAACAATGTATCTCCATTTTTAAACTTGCCTGAATAAATCCGTATAAAGGCAATAATACCTTTTTCCCTGCTGAACTGCACTTTAAAAATATAAGCAACAAGATCAGTTTCTGGCTTAAATAAAATCTTTTCCCATGTTTCCTTTTTCAAATTATATCCATTAATAAATCCTATATCATCAGGGGAAGGAAGAAAATGTTCTATTGCATCCAGCAATAAGGGTATTCCGATATTTTTCAAACTCGATCCTGACAAAACAGGTATGAATTTTCTATTTATTGTCCCTTTTCTTATAGAATTAATTATATCCTCCTCTTTTAAACAGTCGGATATTGCAAGCTCTAAAATTCTATCATCATAACTGGTTAATGTGTTTATCATCTCTTCTTTATATTTTTCAGCATATATATTTTCTTCATCACTCAATTCAATTACTTCATTTATGCTTCCGTCTTCTTTGAAGGAAATCTTTTTCATTTTGACTAGATCGATAATTTCCTTAATATTATCATTTTTATATAAAGGTACTGAAACCGGCAGAATAACAGCTTTAAGCTTCTTTTTTATATCCTTTATTACAAAATCAAAGTTTGCGCCAAGTCTGTCAAGTTTATTTATAAATACAATTCTGGGGATATTATATTTATCAGCCTGTTTCCAGACAGTTTCAGATTGAGTTTGTACACCGCTGACTCCACAAAATATAACTATCGCTCCGTCCAGCACTCTTAAAGATCTCTGAACTTCTGCAGTAAAATCCACATGGCCCGGAGTATCTATTAAATGAAAAATCGAATCTTTCCATAAGCAGCTCACTGCTGCTGAAGTGATTGTAATGCCATGCTCTTTTTCCTCAAGCATCCAATCAGTTATTGTTGTTCCATCATCAACTTCTCCAATTTTATAGGTACTTCCCGATAAATATAATATTCTCTCTGTTGTTGTGGTTTTCCCTGCATCAATATGTGCAATTATTCCAAAATTTCTGATATTTTTATTAGACGGCAAATCTTTCTCCTTATAAACTATTTTAATAAAATAAAATTTTTTTTAAAAAAATTGAAGTCCGAGTTTAAAAGTTTAAGCTAAATAAAAAACCACAGAATTATTATTAAATATTCTAACTAAAGTTAATAACTTTTTCTGCAATCTTTTGTTTATCAAAAAATGGACTCAAAATTCACTTTTATAATTTATCTTATCCTTTTTTTAAAAAATCAAATCATTACTAGCAGTAATAAAATAACATAAATTCCATTATTTTTGCAAATAGAAATTTATTTTGTAAACATAGACTTTACTGTATGAATACTTCCTATAAAAAAATTTAATAAAAAATTTTAAAAAACGGTAATTGACATTGCTATACCGTCTGTTGAAGATTCTCCGGATGAAAGATCCGTTCTTAATCCATTAACCCAATAACAAGGAATTTTTATATTCGATTCATTATTTGTTCTGCCGCATATATAAACATTTCTTTCATTGACATAAATTGATTGTGCAGTGCCCTCATTTTCAGTTAGAGTGGATAATTCATATCTCATTCCATTCTTCCAGTAACATGGTATCTTTTTACCTTCTCCATCTTCTGTATATCCTGCTATAAAAATATTTTCATCAAAAATAAAAACAGATCTTGCATAACTGTCATTTGAATCATCAAGAACAGATAAGTCAGTTCGTATTCCATTTTTCCAATAACAGGGTACTGCATGCCCGGAATCATCTTCTGTATATCCCACAACGTATATGGCATCTTCATCAACAGCTATCGAATAAGCATAGCCGTATTTATCATCTTTAATCTTTGAAAGATCCAATCTTTCATCATTAAGCCAGTAGCATGGAAATGTTATATCATTATCATCCTCAGTATAACCTACAACATAAATTTCATCATTTTTATAAATTGCTGATCTTGCAATCCCGTTCTTTGCAATTCTTAATTTTGACAAATTAAAGCGAAATCCATCGATCCAATAGCAAGGGATTTTTTTACCGTCATAATCCTCTGTATAACCTGCAGATATTATCCTATTATTATTTACTACAATTGAATATGCTTCACCATCATTGTATTTATCTGATTTTGGAAGGGATGTTCTGGCAGAACTGTTTAACCAGTAGCACGGCTCAGCATTTCCGACAGTATCCTGTGAACTGCCTGCAGTATAAATGTTTCCATCTTTAACAAATGAAGAAAAAGCATAACCTTTATTATCACTGATTCTCGGCAAATCTACTCTTTTGCCGTTCAGCCAATAACATGGTATCCATAAATTGTGTCCTTCATTAAAATATCCAGTAACTAATACATTAATCAGAGATGATTTCTTTTTATCTTCTTTTTTATTTTTCTTGTTAAAGCAGCTATTTGAAATCAATATCACTGATATTAGAAAAATCACAATTAAAGTTTTAAAAACGAGTTTTTTTCCCATCATTAAAATAACTCCTTTTAGAAAATTTATCATAATGGACTTAAATGTATAATTTTAAAGTATAGAATATTTTACAATCTTATTTAAAATAAAAAAGAGTAAAAAATCTAATTCTAAAAAATTAAAAAAAAAAATTAAGTAATAATAATATTTAAAAAAATTTTAATAAAAATCTGTTATATATTATCTTAGTGATAAAATACAGTAAAAAAAAGTAATTTTTTTATTATATTACTTGACTTTTTAGAATTTGTCAATTATAAAGTATATAAAAACTACATTTATTTTTTGAATAATCCTTAAAGAAATTATTTTTAAAATAGCTGTAAATATAATGCAATAAATAAAAAAGATTCAATTTTTTTTGTTATAAGGAATAAATCTTAATTATTGTATTGATATAAATATTTAGATAAATTATATTTTAATTTATTTTTGGGATGCTGTTAATGATAAATTTAAATAAAAATCACAGATGGACATATATAAAACTGATAAAAAAAGAATGGCTGGCGCTGTCCATACTGATTTTATTATTAATTTGCTATTTATTACCGGGACTTTTAAGTATAGAAAAACTTTTTTTTGATGATGTATCTGTAACTTTTACCCGGCTTGTAGCCATTGCAAAACATGTAAAAAATGGTGGAATTCCATTCTGGGATTCCAATGGTTTTGCTGGAGCAAGACCCTATTTTGCCTTACTTGAAAATCCCATTTATAATTTTCTATTGTACCCATTCTTTTTTATTGCCGATTTAGATAATATTGATCAGAGTTTCATTATTTTATATGTAATTCCATATTGTATTCAGGTAGTATTCGCAAGCATAGGCATATATTTTTTTACAAGGAAAATTCTGAAATTCCATATATTAGCATCATTATTATCGGCTTACCTGTATGTAATATCACCTTTTTTCGGCTGTGCAATTAAATCAATACATGACACACATATTTTTGCATTTTTACCATGGGTTTTTCTTTTTATTTTTCAATATATAAAAACAAGTAAATTAAAATACTGGCTTTTGAGCATCTTATTTTTACTTTTATTGTCAATGTCTGTTACTTTAAATTATATGATCAGAGCTTATTTTTTAATAGGTTTAATAGTATTTTTTTATTCACTGTTTTTATTATTCAAAAGAAAAATAAAAGTTTTAGTGATAATAAATTCATTTCTTGCATTAATAATTACTTTATCATTATTATCATTTATTTGGCTTGGCATGCTGGAAGGCATCAATTGGGTAAACAAAGAAGGATCATTCAAATTTGCCGATTTAGTATCCGATCCGCATTTCAGTATGTTTCCTGGAAATTTGATTAACATTTTTATTCAGGATTTTCACGGATTAGTATCCTGCAAACATACATGGGGTAATGCAGTAAAATATGATAATAACATATTATTAAGCGGCGGTTTTTTTTCCACTTTTTTAATTTTAATATCATTGTTCCTTTTCCTGCTGAAAAGAAAAAGCCTCTCATACAGAAAAAAAGTCTTTTTTTGGATTTTATTTTTTATTTATATTTTTATATTAGTGATTATGATGGGCAAGTTTACTCCGTTGTACTATATTTTTTGCACAATCATACCATGGGTTTTTAAAATACCCTATGCTTATTATTTTCTATTTTATCAAGGTTTTATATATGCTATTTTAGTAGGATTTGGATTAAATTTCTTATTTATATCCAGTTACAGAGAAATACTAAATAAAAATATATTAACTATAATTTATATTATCATAGTTATTGTTTTAATGATAACAGCATTGTTTGAACCGATTTATATCAGCAAAACACTAAAATTGTCATATAAAACATTATTTGAACTTAATGAAGTATCCTGGTTTTTGATCAATAAAATTTTAATTTTAGCAATATCGATTGTTTTATTGATTTTAATCTTTTACAACCTAAAACGGCATAATTTTTCAATTTATTTGCTTATGGGATTAATAATAATTGAATCATTTTTTTACGGTTATATTGCAATTTATAAAAATACAATGTCTCCGCGATTAAATGAACATCCAGAAGTTTACAGAATAGTTTTTCAAAGCCATTATAAAAAACCCACAGACCATCCATTTTTAAAAGATATAGATAACTTTAAAACCTTTTATGCCGACAAAAATGACCGCTTTATCGGCTCTTTATCGGTTATTGATAATCTGGCATTATTGACAGACAAAAAATCTACATTCGGATATGACAGTAAACCGGTAACATCCGAAATGTATAAAATAATCAATAAAATATCAACTAATTATCCTTATGAGCTTATACTTCACTCTTATCCTATTAATTTTTTCAGGAATATGAACATTGCATATATTCTTTCTTACAGTTTTTTCACAAAAGATGTTTTCTTGAATAGCAACGACTGGGAATATGTTTTTAATAATGAAGAAGAGTATGAACCGGATATTGACTGGATAAGCTTTGATCCTATAATTTTGTCAAAAGACAGTTATTTAAACAGCTACAATTTAATTGCATATAAATTAATGGAACCTTTACCATATTTATTTTTTAATGACAAAATAGAGTTAAAAAATGATGACGCTCAGTTCAATGCATTCTTATATTCCGATTTAAGAGAAAAATTCTTTTTAAATAAAAATGATTATGATGAATTTAATAAACTCAAATCATTATTTGATAATTCTCAAAATCCTGGTAAAAAGAAAAAGATTATTATACATAAGGAAAACGGCGAAGATGAAGAAATCGAAATAATTGATGATGATGACAGTAATGAAGGAAATTATCAGAATGAAGATGAAAAAGAGATTGTCAGATCAAAAGAATATATTTTTCGAAGACAGGGATTTGAGGATGATGACACAAATGAGGGAAATTACAGCGATGATAATAAAAGGGAAATACCTGATACCCTTTATATTGATCATTTCAACAAACTTCAGCAGGAAAATCAGATATTCAATGTTTTAGATAAACACTCCAATAAACTTACACTTTATGCAAATGTTAAAAAAACATCTGTTTTAGTTAGGAATGAAACCTTTCACAAAGACTGGAAGGTAAAAATTATCGAAAAAGAATCAGGAAGAGAATTCAATAAAAATGTAGTAAAAGTTAATTTTATTCAACAGGGTGTAATTTTGTCTCCCGGAAAATATGTTATAGAATATAAATTCTTCCCTGAAGTTTTAAAAACCGGATTAATTATTGCCTTAATAGTTTTTTTTGTTTTTATGATTTATTTTCTCTTATTACTTATAGTTTTTAAAAATAAATTTTAACAGTTGTTAATCTATTTTTTTTTAATTAAAATTATGCTTATAAATTGCTCTTTATAAAAATTTTCCCTTATATTCATTTAGCGGAGGCAGTTCTATAATATATGCGTAATATTATTAAATTTTTAAAAAACGAAGACTTTAAATATATAACAATATTAATTTTATCTGTTATGATCTTTATGCTGCCTCTCCTTTTGCAAACGGAAAAAATATTCAGGGATGACGGAGCATATCAGGCTTATCCCAAATTAATCGGAGCTGCAAGATATATACAAAAAGGTGAAATCCCGTTATGGAATCCTGATACATTCTGCGGAGGCAAACCTTTTTATACCATGTATGAAGGTCCTATCTATAATTTTCTATTGTATCCATTTATGTTCTTTGCTGATCTGAACAATATGCAGGTTTCATTTTATATTCTATTGATAATACCGTTTTTGTTCTGTATAATAACTGCAGGTATAGGAAATTACCTGTTCGGCAGATATATTCTGAATTTGAGTTATATCCCTTCATTCATATTGGGATTATTTTATGCTCTTACCCCATCATTACTGATCTCCATAATTTCCCTTCATGATACTTTTGCTTTTGCATATATACCATGGATTTTATTTTTTTCAATTAAGTTCTTAAATACCTCAAACATTAAATGGTGGATATCAGGATTAATCTCATTAATACTTTTATCAATTTCTAATGATATAAATTATATAATAAGAATATATTTTTTTATTGTCCTTGCATCATTTATTTATTCTCTATTTGCTATGGAAAAAAAAATAAAATCATTGGCAGCTTTTTCTTGTTTCATTTGTATGATTTTGTTCAGCGTAGGATTAACAGGCATTATGTGGGGCGGCATAATCGAAGGTTTAAGCTGGATAGGTCATACAGGCAAAATTTCCTATGAATATATAGCAAACGAAAAAATGAATTTCGGCAATATAATAAGTATCTTTATTCCTGACTTTAATGGCATGATTTACGGCTTTAATGCATGGGGAGAATCAAAAAGGATAGGAAACAGCAATTACATATTCGCAGGCGGTATTTTTATTTCACTTTTAAGTTTTATTGCAGTTTTGCATCTTTTTATCAATAATAAAAGTAAAAACAATAAAAATAAATTAATATGGACATGGATCGGTTTAATTATTTTGATTTTTACTGTATTAACAATGCTCGGCGACAGAACACCTTTCTTTAAAATCATGTGCCTTATTCTGCCATGGTTCTTTAAAATCCCATATCCTCATTATTACTACTTTTTACAGCATTGGAGCATTGTTCTGTTAGCAGGTTTGGGCGCTTCAACTCTTTTAAACATGTCTGAAATAAAAAACATTTTAAAAAAGTATTTTATCATTATTTATTTATTAATCATAATCATATTTATTGTCGCAGCATTTCTTGAGCCAACCGAATTTGACGGTGAAAAAATTTCCAGCATTGCCTCATTAATCAAATCAGGTAAAATAAAATGGTTTTTATTTGAACCTGCTTCATATTTTGTAATAAGTTTTTTGCTTTTATTTATTTTTATTTATCATTTAAAAGGTAAAAGTTATATTTCTCTGATTATAATAATGGTTTTCATAGAGATCATAATATTCGGATATATAGTTTTTTATAAAGGCAATATAAGTACAAACTCACCCGGAGATCTAGAACCTAATGATGAATGTTTTGAAATAAGATATGCAAATCCCGATGAACAGCCTTATTATGAATATCTTTCAAAAATAAACGAAAAAATAACTGGAGATAAAAGATTTACAGGTACGATCACTTATATTGACAACTTTGCATGGATCAATGGTAATCGCTCATTGTTCGGTTATGACACAAAACCGATGATCAAATCTTTATATGATGTTATGATCAATTTCATGGAAGGTTATCCTTATCAAATGATCCCGATATGCTACCCAAAAAATTTTTTAAAGAACATGAATGTCGGTTATATAATATTTAAAAGATTCGGAGTAACGCAGATCAAAGAAGCCAAAAGCAAATTCAATAATACAGAATATGACTGCATTAAAATAGATGAAGATCTCTTTGATCAAAATGAAGACAAAGTTGAAATAATCGAGCTTGATGAACCTCTGCCATATCTGTATATGCAGGATATAATAAATCCTGTTGAAGATAATGTACAGATGGAAAAACTCATAACTGATGATTTAAGAAAATGCGCATACATAAATGCGCAGGATTTTGCGCCATTAAAAGAAGTCGTAGAAAGAAAAATCTATGAAAACAAAAATGATCATGTTGAAAATTTTAATGAACTTCAAAATATAAATAAAATAATTTCAACGGATAGAAATAACGCAAATAAGCTGATAATAAAAGCAAATATAGAAAAACCCTGTCTGCTTGTGAGATCGGAGATCTTTCATAAAGGCTGGAAAGTATATATTAATGACAAAAAAACTCAATTATTCAGAGTGAATTATCTACAGCAAGGAGTTTGGCTTGATAAAGGCGAGCATGAAATTATTTTTAAATTCTTTCCTGACAGTATTAAGTTCGGATTAATCATAACTTTATTTTTTACAATGATGCTGATAATTATCCTGTCAGTTTATTTTTATATTATGAAAAAAAAATAAAATAAAATTGACTGCATCAATGATAAAATAAAAAATGCATTCAAGGCAGAAAAAATGTTGGAAAAAAAAGACTATTATTCTTTAATTTTCATCCTGATTTTGATTATTTCGTTTCTCTCTTTTACTTATTTCGGTTTTACAAAACTTTTTAATGATGACTGCATGCAGCAGAGTTTTCCGCGTCTTGTAGCAATTGCCAGACATATACAGAATGGAGAGATACCCTTTTGGGACAGTAATACCTTTTCAGGAGCCAAACCCTTTTATAATGTATTTGAAACTGCAATCTACAATGTTTTTCTTTATCCTTTTTTCCTATCGGCAAACACAAACAACCCCGATCAATGCTATTTTGTTCTCTACCTGCTGCCGTTTACATTTTATATGATATTGGCTGGATTTGCATGTTATCTGATAGGTTCTAAAGTTATTAAACTCAATGTTTACGGATCTATTTCCATTGCAGTTATCTTTTCTTTTTCTCCGCTTTTTTCCATTTCCTTTGATTCGTTGTTAAATACAGGTGCTCATGCATTTATGGCATTAATGATCTTTACATTTTGCATGTTTATAGAAAAAAACAGCTTAAAGTGGTGGCTTTTGTCTTTAGCATCCACAGTTTTTTTAAATTTGACCTTTCAGCTTAATTACACTATAAGATCTCATTTTATCGTTGTCATGATAATTATTTTGATCTTGCTTTTTTCAAAAAAAAGCATCAAGGAAAAATCTATCATATTCATTAAAGCCATGTCTGTTTTTATCTTCAGTACGCTTTTATGCTCTTTTATCTGGACAGGTGTGCTTGAAGGAATAAATTTATTAAAACAGATGAACATCAGGACTGAAGATCTTGCCGATCAAAACAGCATGCATCCATTGTCACTAATGACTCTGCTTATTCCGAATTTTTTTGGAGTTAACAGCGGGGCTAACGCTTTAGGTGCTGGTATTGACGGCATATACAGCTCAACAACTCTGTCCGGGGGATTATTCACATTAATGTCTGTTTTTACCTGCATACTTTTTTTAATCAACAAAAAACAATTAGATGAAATTTCAAAAGACAGTTCAATAACTGCCTGGTCAAAAATCAGCCTGATTTTATTTTTCCTGTCTCTTTTAAGCATGGCAGGCAAATTCACGCCTATTTATAAAATTCTAGGTATAATTTTTCCTTTTGTATATAAACTGCCCCACCCCATCTACTTTAATAACCTGCAGGCTTTAGGTACCGCTCTATGTGCAGGCATAGGTGTATCATTGATCATAGATAGTGAAAAGATCAGGAAAATGATTTTTAAGCCCAAAAGCATTATAACTATAATTTTATCATTGTTATTATTGATAGTAACAATGACAAACATAGCTTTTTTATTAAAAAATGAACCGATAAATCCTTTTAAAACTCTTTCTGTTTTTATTGAAAACAAATGGTTTTTATCTGATCCCGGCATCTATTTTATAATAGCGGTTTTATTTATGCTGTTTTTTTTATTTATTAATAAAAACAAAATTTTTAATTATCTTTTTTTTATAGTAATAATTTCGGAATCTGTTTATATTGGACAGCAGGTACTTTATGAAAGAAATGAACTGATACTTCCTCATGAAAAGAAAAATTACAGGCTTTCTGTTCTGGGTGATTATGCGTATCCTAAAGACAGCCCCATGTATCAAAAAACAGATGAAATCAAAAAAAGATCAGAGGAACTAAATTGCAGATTTACAGGTTCAACCAGCGAGCTTGATAATCTCGCATGGATCACAGGAGGTAAATCGCTTTTAGGTTATGATTCCAAACCTATTTCCTCTTATATGATAAATCTTGTAAACAGTTATGCAAGATATGACCTCTATGAAATGTCAACAATTAAATATCCTAAGAGATTTATGCAAAATATGAATGTCGGATTATTCGTTTCGCATTCAGGCATTGTTTCAGACAGCAGTGTTTTTCAAAATAAAAAAAATGATGATTACTTATATTTGCAGGAAGATAAAGAAATCATCGAAAAAATAAAAAACGATGAAATGGGATATGAAGATATTTTTGTCTCCCCTGAACTGCAAATTTATAAAATCCCTGATTTTCTGCCATATATTTATACAAATAATTCAATTTCTTCGACTCAAGAAGAGGATCAGATAAACAGACTGATGTTCGATGACCTTAGGGAAACGGTTTATTTGAACAGAGAAGATTATGAAAAAATAAAAGAAGAAAACTTAAATTTAGAAAAAAACAATTTAGAAAATTTTTTTAATCTGCAGAAAGAAAATAAATTATTAACCTTTAATAATAAATATGCCAATAAAGTAGAATTAAATATAGACATTAAAAGACCGTCAATACTAATCATCAATGAAATATATCATCCTGACTGGAATGTTTATATTAATGGTATTAAAGGAAAATTACTGAGAATAAATTATCTTCAGCAGGGTATTTTTTTAAAACAAGGCAGACATGAAATTATTTTAAAATTTTTCCCTGAAAAAACATTATATGGTTTAATAATAAGTTTATTAACACTGACTATTTTGATAATATCACTTATTATAAGGAAATTATTAATCCGTAGTACTATAAAGATCAGAAAGATTTAATCAAAAAAACATTTAATAATAAAAGTGTAAAAGGTGGAAATTATGAATGACAGATTAAAAACAAAAAACAAAGTTTTAACAATTATTATTACATCAATAATAACATTAATTCTTTTAGAAATAATTTTACAAATTATAAGCATTATTATGGTCAGGATACCTTTACTATCAGAAAAAATCATAAATGATAACATCGAAAAAAATGTTTTTACCATATTATGCATAGGTTCTTCAAATACAGCAGGAGAACATATCCCTGATTTTAATACAAATGATTATTCATATCCCAGTATATTATATAAAAGGCTGAATGAAAATTATCATCAAAAAAAATATAAGATAATTAATGACGGCATACCAGGCGCAACCACTTTGACTCTGCTTTTAAGATTGGAAAATAACATTAAAAAATACAAACCCGATATGGTAATTTCCATGATTGGTGGAAATGACATATTTTTAACTTCTCAATACAGTAATAATATCTTATTTAAGTCTGTTTATTTTTTACAAAAATTAAAAGTTTATAAAGTTTTTATTGAAGGTCCTTATAGATTGTTCAAATATTATGATGAGGAAAATATTTTTAAAAAAAACAGATTTAAAAAAGCTCAGTATTATCAGGATAATATTGGTCACTATAGCCCAATATTGTCGCCATCGGTTTTTCTCGAATCATTTAATTTCCCGGGCAATAATAAAAATCTCAAAACAGCTGTTATTCATTACAGCAGAGGAAGAATCGCAGATGCTATACAATTTACAAATAATGCCTTGAATAAAAACAATGATCTATTATCAGCAAAACTTTTTTTAGCAGAAATATACAATCAAATTTCAGAATATGATGAGAGCATTAAACTTTATGAAAATATTTTAAAAACTCAAAAATTTAATTTATTAATCTATTTAAGACTGGCTAAATTTTATGAACTGGCAAAAAAATTTGAGAAAGCAGAAAATTTGTATGATGAAATAATCATGAAATGGCCGGATAATATTGAAGGTTATGTTTCTGCAGACTCATTTTTTCAATACATACTGAGCATTAAAGATGAAATAAATGATTTTAATTTTTCAGAAAAGGATTATGAAGAAAAGATAATTAATTATGCAAAAAAAATCATTGAATTGAAACCCGATAATCTTTTAGGCTACTTTTTGTTAGGCAAGCATTATAACCAGGCGCAGGAATACGGTGAAGCAGAACAATATTTAAAAAGGACTTTTGAACTTGAAAATAAAAATTCATATAAAGGTTATTTTGCATATAATGAACAGCCAGCAAGATATCTGGCAGACTGTTACTCTGATGAAAATAAATTTGATGAAGCAATAAAAGTGCTAAAAAGCCTTTTAAAATACAATAACAGTGCAGTTTATAGACATCTTGGAATAATATACAATAAGATAAATGATGAAATAAATGCAAATAAAATGTTTGATAAAGCAAATGAACTTGACAACATGCAATATGAAGGAAGTTTCAAGGAGAACTATAGAAAAATATGCATTATCCTTTTAGAAAAAAAAATTAAAACCATAATTATGGAAAATCCAAACAGAAACATAGACAGGCTGAAAAAAATACTGGAAGGATTTAACAGATTAATTTTTGTAAGCAATGAAGAAAACTTTAAAAAAGCATTAGAAAACAGCTCTTATGATGAGTTTTTTGAAGATTTAAGCGCTGGTGATTATGGACATTGCACAGAAAAAGGCAATAGTCTAATTGCAGAAAATCTGATACCTTACATTATTAGAAATAAATAATTTTTTAATTAAATAATTTTAAAGTTATCCTATTTTATATCTTATCAGCATGATTTATATATTTTTTTTTAAAAATTTTCTCTTGACTTTATTTTTATTTGATTTATAATGCGTTACCGTTACCGCAAACTATATAAGGAACTATAGTGACTATTAAAAAAATCGCAAAATTAGCAGGTGTTTCTATAGGTACTGTTGACAGAGTAATTCACAGCAGAGGAAGAGTATCTTCAGAAACCAAAAAAAAGGTTAATGAAATAATTAAAAAATATAAATATAAACCCAATTTTTTTGCCAGCAGCCTTTCACTATCAAAATCATATACTTTCGGGGTTTTAATGCCTGTAACTAGTCAGGACTCTGGCTACTGGGCCATGCCTGAAAAAGGGATTCAAAATGCATATAATGAGCTGTCTATTTACAATATACATATTAAATATTTTTATTTTAATAAACATGATGAAACATCATTTAAAAAAGCATGGAAAGAAATGCTTGCATCAAAAATCAACGGTATTATCATAGCTCCTGTATTTTCATCAATTACTAAATACTATTTAATAAGTGAAATGAATATAAATATACCAATTGTTTTTTTTGATTCTTATATTCCCGAGATAAAAAATATTGCATTTATAGGACAGGATTCATATCAGAGCGGTATTTTATCTGCAAAATTAATGAAGATGTTGATCAATGAAAAAGAAGAAATTGCCGTAATAAGGGTAGTACCTGACGATTATCATATAAATCAAAGATCAAACGGATTTCAGCATTTTTTTAAAAATCAGAATGGATATAAAGTCAAGCTCTATGATATTTTTAACGGAGATAACAGTGAAGAATTTAAATTAATTACAAGAAAAGTTATTGAAGAAAATAAAAATCTTGCAGGAATTTTTGTTACAAACGCATCCACACATTATATTGCTAAAAACATAAAAGCAGTTACTGATAAAAAAATATCATTAATAGGATATGATTTAATACAAAAAAATATTTATTATTTAAAAGAAGGTATTATAGATTTTTTGATAAGCCAGAGACCAGAGCATCAGGGTTATCAGTCAGTATATGCACTTTACAGATCAATAGTCTTGAAAAAAAAATTACAAAAAGAATTAATGATGCCTATAGATATTATAACAAAAGAGAACATTAATTATTATATAGAATAATTGAATCTTTATAATTTAATGAAATTTTTTTTATTTTTTGTGTTAACGTTAACACAAATGACCTTATGAAAAAGCAAAGGATTTAGTATTATGAAAAAATTTGTTATTGGTGTTGATTTTGGGACTGATTCTGTTCGTTCATTAATTGTTAATGCCTCTAACGGTGAAGAAATAGCTAGCGCTGTTTCCTATTATGAAAGATGGAAATCAGAAAAATACTGTGACCCTATAAATAACAAATTCCGCCAACATCCCCTTGATTATATAGAAGGCTTGGAAATTAGCATAAAAAATGCAATTAAATCAGCACCTCCAGGTACAGCTTCCAACATAGTAGGACTTTCAGTTGATACCACAGGTTCCACCCCTGTTGCAGTGGATGAAAATTGTATTCCGCTTGCAATGAAAAAAGGATTTGAAGACAATCCCAATGCAATGTTTATTCTATGGAAGGACCATACTTCTGTAAAAGAAGCTGAGGAAATAAATATTACATCAAAAAGCAATGGAAATATTGATTATACTAAATATATCGGAGGGGTATATTCTTCGGAATGGTTTTGGGCAAAAATTTTACACACACTAAGGGAGGACAAAGATGTCAGGAAAAACGCTTATTCCTGGGTAGAACATTGTGACTGGATACCTGCACTTCTCACGGATAATAGGGATCCAAAAAAACTTAAGCGTTCAAGATGTGCCGCAGGACACAAAGCAATGTGGCATGAAGAATTTAAAGGTTTGCCTGATGATGATTTTCTTGCATCAATAGATCCTTTACTAAAAAACATAAGAGAAAAACTTTATTATGAAACATATACAAATGACCAAAAAGCAGGTATCATTGCACCTTATTGGGCAGACAGATTAGGATTAAATAAAAATACAATAATTGGAGTAGGAGCATTTGATGCCCACATGGGTGCAGTAGGCGGTGGAATCGAGCCTTATGTACTTTGTAAAATAATAGGAACGTCAACCTGTGATATACTGGTAGCTCCGATAAAGGATATCGGCAACAAATTAATCAAAGGAATATGTGGTCAGGTTGACGGATCTGTACTGCCTGATATGCTTGGTATGGAAGCAGGACAATCTGCTTACGGTGATATTTATGCATGGTTTAAAAAACTATTATTATGGCCACTCGAATATTCATCAAAAAAGACAAATAAAATAGATTATGTGAATTTTAAACAAAAAATAATTCAAGATATTGATACAAATATAATACCTTATTTAAGCATTGAAGCAGAAAAAATACCTGCTGGACAGACAGATATTGTTTCACTGGACTGGATGAACGGAAGAAGAACACCTTATGCAAACCAGCTTTTAAAAGGAGCAATAACAGGTTTAAATCTGGGCAGTGACGCACCAAGGATCTTTCGTTCATTGGTGGAAACAACAGCATTCGGTGCAAAAAAAATCGTTGAACGTTTTATTGATGAAGGTGTACAGATAAAAAGCGTTATTGCTATGGGTGGAGTCGCAAAAAAGTCACCTTTTGTAATTCAGGTTTTAGCTGATGTGCTGAACATGAACATTAAAATAGTAACTTCAGAACAAGCATGCGCACTGGGTGCAGCAATGTGTGCTGCTGCTGCATCAGGAATATATAATTCATTATCATCAGCACAAAAATCAATGGGCAGCGGATTTGAAAAGGAATACAAACCTGACAGCAATAATGCGGCTGTATATAAAAAAATTTACGAAAAATATTCAAAATTAGCTGAATTTATAGAAAATGATTTTACCAAATAAAAATCGGAGTCAATTTTGAGATATAAAGAACTGAAAGAAATCACATGGCGATGCAATATGGAATTATGGCATCAAAGATTGATAATATATACATTCGGGAATGCAAGCACAATTGATAGGGACCAAGGAGTTTTTGCAATTAAACCCAGCGGTGTTCCTTACGAAAAATTAAAAGCTAAAGATATGGTGATAGTAGATCTTGATAACAGGACTGTTGAAGGAAAATTGAGATATTCATCAGACACAAAAACACATTCTGTTTTATATAAAAATTTCAGTCAAATAGGAGGTGTAGTTCATACACATTCTCCGTATAGTGTTGCTTGGGCTCAGGCAAAAAGATCAATACCTGTTTTAGGTACAACACATGCAGATCATTTAACCCATGAAGTGCCCTGTACGGAAGTAATGAGCAATGAAATGATAAAAGGCGATTATGAAGAAGAAACAGGCAATCAGATCATCGAAACCTTTAAAAAACAAAAACTTACATATAAAGAGATAGAGATGGTTCTTGTGGCTTGTCACGGACCTTTTACATGGGGTAGCACTCCGGAAAAAGCTGTCTATAACAGCATTGTTCTGGAAGAACTTGCAAAAATGGCTTTATATACATTTCTGATTAATCCTGAAATTAAAGAGATAAAAAAGGAATTAATCGATAAGCATTATTTTAGAAAACACGGCAAAAATTCATATTACGGACAAAACACATGATAATATACAGTTGAAAGGAGTAAGTGTATGAAAAACATGGCAGAAATTAATATGGGATTGACGGTTGTAAGCAGAGACTGTTTCCCAAAAGAACTTGCTGAAAAAAGAAGGACAAAATTATTTGAAACATGCAAAAAGCACAATATAAATTTAATTGAGTTAAAAACAATTGTTGAAAATGAAAAAGATGTTTTAAAAGTTCTGGATGAAATCAAAAACAATAAAATAAATTCTCTGGTTATCTATCTTGGAAATTTCGGTCCCGAAGGGCCCACAACCATGCTGGCACAAAAATTTAACGGTCCGAGCATGATTATTGCAGCAGCAGAAGAGGATAAAAATGATTTAATTAATGGCAGAGGTGATGCATATTGCGGCATGCTGAATACTTCATACAGTGTGGGTTTAAGAAAAATTAATCCTTATATTCCTTCATATCCTGTGGGGATACCTGAAGAACTTGCTGAAAAAATTAAAAATTTCTTCCCAATCGCAAGAATTATTATCAGTTTAAAAAGTTTAAAAATATTTTCTTTCGGTCCAAGACCTCAGGATTTTCTCGCATGTAATGCTCCTATCAAACCATTATTTGATCTAGGAATTGAAATTATGGAAAACAGTGAGCTTGATCTGTATGACATTTTTTTATCAAATAAAAACAATCCATTAATAAAAGCAAAAGCTGGTGATATGGCAAAAGAATTGGGAAAAGGCAATACCTATCCTGAATTACTAGAAAAATTGGCTCAATATGAACTTTCTCTGGAAAATTTCATGGAAAAAAACCTTCAGGCTTCCAAATATGGCATTTTTGCCAATAAATGCTGGCCTAGTTTTGAAAAATATTTTGAATTTGTTCCATGTTATATTAACTCAAGACTGGCTTCCAGAGGAATACCAGTATCTTGTGAAGTCGATATATATGGAGTATTAAGTGAATATATATCTTCTTGTGCAACAGAAATGCCATCAACTATACTCGATATAAACAATACCATACCATATAATATGTATAATGAAATAAAAAAAGACATCATTAAAGATTATAAACCCAATGATCTGTTTATGGGCTTCCATTGTGGCAATACCCCATTAAATTGTATGATGAATCCTGAAATTAAATATCAATTAATAATGCACAGATTATTGGAATCCGGTGGTAAACCTGATATAACAAGAGGAACTTTAGAAGGCAGAATAAAACCCGGAAAAATCACTATATTCCGACTTCAGTCAACTTCTGATACAAAACTTCAATCTTATATTGCACAGGGAGAAATACTCGATATAAATCCTAATTCTTTCGGTAGTATAGCTGTCTTTGCAGTAAAAGAAATGGCAAGATTTTACAGATATGTACTTATAGAAAAAAAATTTCCTCATCATACTGCAGTTTCTTTTGCACATACTGGAAAGACCTTATTTGCAGTATTGAAAATGTTAGGTATTGAAAATATTTTTTATAATCAGCCAAAAGGAATTTATTACAGTGATGAAAATCCTTTTGTATAAATCAAGAAAAATTAAATAATTATAATTAATTAGGAAGTACTAATTTTATTTATTTAAAAATTAAGATTTAAAATATTAAAAGAACTTGATGTTATTGATCTTGCAATATTAATAATTAAGTTTGTATTTATTAAAAAAAGGAAAATTTATGAGAAAAAATATCTTAAAATCTATTTTCACAATCTTGATTATAGTAACTTTGATTTTTGCTGTGTTTTCATGTAAAGCAGACAAAAAGGGCAAATCAGTTCTCGGATTTTCACAGATCGGGGCTGAAAGTGAATGGCAAACAGCCAATTCAAAATCAATCCAGAAAGCTGCTGAAAAATACAGTATCGAATTAAAATTTTCCGATGCTCAGCAAAAACAGGAAAATCAAATCAAAGCTATCAGATCATTTATTGCTCAAAAAGTTGATGTTATTGCTTTTTCACCTGTTGTAAAATCAGGATGGGATATAGTATTAAACGAAGCAAAAGCAGCAAATATACCTGTAATTTTAACTGACAGAGCAGTTGATGCTAAAGATGAATCATTATGGGTAACTTTTTTGGGTTCCGACTTTGTTGAAGAAGGAAGAAGATCAGCAAAATGGCTTGTTGAAAATTATGAAAAATTAAAGAGGGCTGATAAAAAAATGGATGTTGTAAACATTGTTGAACTTCAGGGTACTGTAGGTTCTACTCCTGCCATTGACAGAAAATTAGGATTTGAAGAAGTTATGAAAAACTATCCTAATTATAAAATCATCAAATCACAGACTGGTGAGTTTACAAGAGCAAAAGGCAAGGAAGTTATGGATGCTTTCCTCAAAGCAGAAGGAAAGAAAATCGACGTTCTTTTTGCACACAATTACGATATGGCAATCGGTGCTATCCAGGCAATTGAAGAAGCTGGTATGAAACCCGGCAAAGACATCATCATCGTTTCTATTGACGCAGTAAAAGGCGCTTTTGAAGCTATGATCGCCGGAAAATTAAACTGTTCAATTGAATACAGCCCATTATTTGGACCTCAATTAATGGAAGCAGTTAAGGATCTTATGGCTGGAAAAATATTGCCGAAAAGAATAGTAACTAATGAAAGTGTTTTCCCTGCTGAAGTAGCGGAAAAAGAATTATCGAGCCGACAATATTAAAATTTAATATATATGACTGGTCACTTGTATTTTTTTAATTTTTTTCATACATAAAAAAAATTTTTATAAAGTAACCTTATTAATTTAAATAATTTATTTAACAGCAAGTGGCCAGTTTATTATTTATTATATTATTGATTTTTTTAATAAATTTAATTTTTCTCTTAAATAATTTAAATCTTTAATTAAATAATTTCTAATATTTAAATATTTTTTTGCCATTAAAAATTATAAATTCTAAAAATTATTAAAACTCTGACAATTTTTTTTAAAAAATTTTTAATTAATTTGTTGACAATTACTTTATTTTTACATATATTTTCCATATTGCGTTAACGGTAACGCAATATTTAATTTTTCCTATCAATTATTTGTTGCTTCATTTCGAAAAAAAAATGCCGAGGTGATCGCAACATAAATAACAGATAGCAATTAAAGGAGGTAATATATGAAAAAAAAGTTGTATTTTATGAGAAACACTCTAATAGTTATGATTATTTTAGCTATAATTGCCTGTATGAGTGGTTGTAAGAAAGAAAAGGCAGGAACAGGGCTGATCAAAATCGGCATCGTAAATCTGCCGCCGGAAGAATCAGGTTACCGGCAGGCCAATGTTGAAGACATGAACAATATCTTCTCAAAAGCGAACGGCTATGATGCAAAACAGACCAACACCGGAGATAACAGCGAGCAAATCGCTGCGGCGAAAGGGTACATTCGAGATGGAGTGGACTATCTGCTTATCTCGGCCGCTAACGCGTCTGGGTGGGACGACGTCCTAAAGTCTGCAAAAACCGCAGGCATTAAGGTTATTCTCTTTGACCGTGCGATAGATACGGACCCCTCGAACTATCAAGCAGCACTTCTCTCGGATATGGCTTATGAGGGTAATACGGCAGTAGAATGGGTGTTGAAAAAT
>JAFGQB010000070.1 GCA_016935915.1 Spirochaetota bacterium | reverse complement strand
TTTGTCGATTATCAAACGCTATGGATATCGGATTCACGGAAAAAATAAAAAAACTCAATGATGAGCTTTACATAAGAGGCGTTGACAGATCATGGCTTGACACCAATATGAATAATGAAAAATTCAGGATATATTTTGAAATGGATAAAAGATTCAAAAATAGTCCCGAAAGAAAAGTCAGGAATAATATTAAAGATTTTGCATGGTATAAAAAAGTATTTGATCTTGATAAAAAAATTTTAAATGCCGCTAAATTCATGCGTAAAAATAAGTCTAAACTATTAAGAGTTGAAGAAAAAAGCGGTATCCATCATGAATTGATCACAGCAATAATAGGAATGGAAACAAACTATGCCAACAAATCACAGAGAGGCAATTTTTATGCTTTCAATGCACTGGTCACTCAATATCTTTTGATGCACGGCAGAGAATATTTTGCAGTAAGGGAACTTGCAAGCCTGTACTATATTTCTGAAAAAATCAATAAGGATGTTTTTTATTTTATAGGTTCTTACGCCGGAGCATGCGGATGGGCTCAATTTATACCAAGTTCATTAAATAATTTTTTTATTGATTATAACAACAATGATGATGATTTAGACATATATTCCATTGAAGACTGCATTGCAAGCATTGAAAATTATTTTTACAATCACGGTTTGAACTCGTCAAATATCGAAGATTATCAGTCCAGATACAATGCAGTTTATAAATACAACAGATCAGATGCATATGCGAAAGCTGTTTTATATATCTATGATGAATTAAGGCGTAAAAAAATCTGTAGAAGATAGGATAAAGATTACAGAAAGATTACTTTGGAACCTGTCCTTGATAAGCTGTTTCTATATTTGTAAATTGCCATTTTCCATGACAATCTCACCGTTTATTATTACAGTATCGATTTTAACCTTGCTCTTTAAACCGTTATAAGGCGAAAAATCCGCTTTTGTTTCCATGTCTTTATCATTGAAAATTAAGTCTTCATTTTTAATTATTGTCAGATCTGCAAAATATCCTTTTTTTATTCTGCCTCTATTTTTGATCTTAAAAATCCTGTATCCGCTTGTCAATAATTTAAAAATCCTGTTCAAAGAGATATTGTTTTCTTGATACAATTTAAAAAGCGCATAAAAACATGATTCCAGACCTGGCATACCGGAAGGAGGATTGGTTGAATTTTTTTCACTTATTAGATGAGGGGCGTGATCTGTTCCGATAATATCAAAAAAACCATTATTAAAAGCCTTTTTTACTTCCATTGCGTCTTCTTTAGATCTGATGGGCGGATTAACTTTATATATATTTGTTTTTTTAATGTTTGAAAGATCAAAATAGAGATGATGCGGGGTTACTTCGGAAATAATATTGTATCCTTTTTGTCTTAATTTCTTTATTAGATTTATCTCAACTTCGCTGGATATATGGCAAATATATATTTTTGCTTTTTTCTTAAAAGACTTGCATGTTTTTGCTATTTTTAAAAGACTGCTTGCTGCAGCTGAAGGAGGTCTTCGTAAATTATGATCAAAAACCGAATTATACTCAATATTGCTGTATTTTTTTAATTTAACCTCATCTTCACTGTGAAAAAGCGTCAAAACACCTGTTTTTAATGCTTTTTTTACCGAATTATAATTTTTAATCAACAAATCACCTGTTGAAGAACCTAAAAAAGCTTTAACTCCTGTAATATTAATTTTATTTTTTTTCAAACTTTTATATATTTTCTTAATACTGCCTGCATTATCATCAGTTAATCCTAAATACAGACCGAAATTTATTTTTGACTTTTTTGCAATATTATATTTATTGAGCAAAGTTTCATAGTTCGTTGAAGGCGGTTTAGTGTTAGGCATATCGCAAATATAAGTGAAGCCGCCTTTTATTGCCGCCCTGCTACCGCTTTGCCAGTCCTCCTTTTGTTCATCACCAGGAGTTCTAAAATGAACATGAGGATCAAAAAAACCGTATGATACCATAGAGTCTTTAGCATCAATGATTTTACTGCATTTATAATCATTTTTATTTGAATTAGATAATTTTTTAATTTTTCCGTTTTTAATGAAAATGTCAGTATTTATAAAAATATTGTTATTAAATAATTTAGCGTTTTTTATAACTATATCATAACTTTTTGATGATGCCATTTTTATCCCTGTGATAAACCCCAAACTCCCGGCTTATTTCTATTACTTTACTGTCAAAAACCGGACCTTCCGTACAGACCCTTAATCCAATATCGTCAAGGACACATGTTCCGCACAAACCGACACCGCATTTCATATATCGTTCCATTGAAATCTGCACATTATCAATTATGTGCTTAACTTTATCAAGTACAATCTTCATCATCACCTCAGGTCCGCACATAAATAGGGAATCATATTCTTTTTCAAAATGATCATCAATATCTTTAGTAACAAATCCCTTTTTGCCTTCACTTCCGTCATCGGTATAGATATTGAGATTTATATTCTTTTTATTTTTCATCTCAAAAGTATAGTCCAAAAACTCGCGGCTCCTTGCTCCGAAAAAAACATCTGTCTGAATATTTAATTTTGAAAGATGATTTGCAAGAAAAAAAATCGGAGCAGTACCTATGCCGCCGCCGATAAGCAGAGGATACTTAATTGCATCTATTTTAAAAAATGTCCCTAAAGGACCGGTGAGACCAAAGTAATCCCCTGGTTTAGAGTTGATCATCTGATTTGAACATCCACCTCTGTCTTCAATAGTAAAACCTATGATATCATAATCATAATATGAAACACTGATCGGTTTCTGACCTGATTTATGCTGTAACATATAAAACTGTCCGGGAAAGATATCCTTTTTACCGATCTTAAAATAAAGTGTTTTCTGTTTACTGTTGCCTTCAATCTTAAATAAAGGATATGAGGTTTCTATAAAATTTTCAATCATCATAATAATCCTAAAACTTACGGTTTTTATATGTTAAGAATATATCAAATGGATTTAAAAGTCAATTATTTATGTGAAGCCATGAAAATTTCATTATCTAGTTCAAAAATTTTTGAAAAGAAATTATTGCCGTCATAAGATTTATAGAACAAATATGACTTAACTGCAAATCCATCGGAATTTATCAGATAATATTCATATGTTATATTTCTGGATGATTCAAAAACAGACCACTTTTCACTGATAAAATTTCTTAAGATATTTTTCAATAATGCCTCATCCATTGTTTCCATCTGAACGATATATGCAATATATTCATGATGAGCAGTTCGAATTTCCTTATCAATTGATTTAAGAATATTTTCGGTTAATATATGACTGACTTCATGCGTAAAATACGAAATATAAAATTCATAGTTTAATTTAACATTCATTATTCCGTAATTATTTTTTAAAAAAGTCTTATATGTTGGCATAAAAAGCCTCAAATCTTCCCTGTCAACAAAACCGTAATACAAATTAAAGTTAATACCCTTATTTTCAAGATAATACGGTACTTCATCAAGAATATACAAAATTATTCTATATTCATCTTTGTACAATGACAAATTCTTAAAAAAATCAATGGCTCTTTTTATACCCTTAACAGCATAATTTATATCAGCATGAGAAACAGTCCAGATTACAGAATTAATATTATTCAGCTCATATTTCTTTAAATTATGATGAAGTAGTGTCAGCTCATTTTTTTTATTGTAATTATATTCAATATTATCTGATAAATTATTTAAATATTCTTCTTTTGATTTATTTAAAACAACTGTTTTATTATCAATTTTACTGAAGAGTTTTGTTTCTTTAATATAATTATTGTTTGGAGATGAAAAAATTATTATAAAAAAATTTATGATGATCAAAGAAAAAAATAAGAATGATTTTATTTTTTTTGGCTTCATGACTTCTTCTCCTTAAATAAAAGCCATTCATACCAAAACTCCTTTTTAAAAATAAACGTCTTATTATAATTATAGGAGTACAAATAATAATAAAGTTGATTATTTACAAAATAGATATTTATTATTACAAATTTAATTAAATTTTACTTTTTTACTTGAATTAAATATAAATTTATTTTATTTTTTTGTTTTTCCGAAATAATTTTCCTGTTCTATAACATATTTTCTTCTTTCCTGACCCACGATTCTTAATGCTTCATCAAGCTGTTCGATAAGATCAGAGATTTCTTTCAATTTTGGTCTGATTTTTTTCGGGACTCTTATTTTTATTTCTGCATCAATCCCGATAATGCGTTCTTTAATTAATAATAATTCAAAATAAGTATCTTCTATAAATTTATACAAAGATTCCTCTGAACCTCTTTTTATTTTCTCCCTTGTATTGGAATTTACATCCTCAATTGATTTATATAATACGATTTTCTTTTTTATATTTAAAATAAATTCATTGATATTAATGGTGTCATTCTCAATGTTTTTTGTCGCTGGATTTATATATTCAAGCTGAAAAAAATCTTCTTCATTAACCGACTGGATTACTTTCATAAAAACATTTATCAGTTTTTCAATTATGGTTTTATCCCGTTCCTGTCCCATTTTTATATTCTGTTCCATGATCAGATATATTTTCTCCATGATATAACCGGTTTTTGTTATCTTGTCAATAATTGCAATCAATTTTTCTCTAGGCGAATGAATTATTGCCTTGGTATCTTTTTTATGTTCATCAGTTAAAAAAACTGCTTTAATTCTATCAAATTCCTCCTTATCACTTTTTGCATAGCATGACTTTAGAGCATCCAGAAGCCAGTTTTTGTAAACAGGTATATTTGATCCGGAAGAAATCATATATTCGGACGCTTTCTTAATATACAATGCAGGATTTTCATCCAGTATTTTTTCCGTAAATACCTTATCAGATAAAAATGGAAAAATTTTATATCTTATATGAAATTTATATTCCTCCTTTTTAAACCTTATTATTTCATCAATCATCGAATTCAATTTATTATAACTATCAGATAATAATTTTAAATTATCCTGAACTACTTTCTTAATTATCTGATCTTTGCTTGCTAAAATCCTGTCGCACATATCTTTTAAAGTTCTGGTATTGATACTTGCTGAACCGGATAAAAAATTATTAAATGCAAAATACGATAAAAGTTTTTTTGCGTTTTCAATAAATTTCAAAGTAACCGAATAGGCATCTCCAGGTAAAGCATTTGAGAGATTATCAAATGCATATATACTTGCTTTAAGCCTGTCATATATTACCCTGTCCTTTTCCCCTTCAATAAAAACTTTCTCTTCAGGAAGAAAAAAATCATCCCGCTCATCATCCGAATAATTATAAAGATTCTCCTTAAGAATGGATTTTCTGACCAATAAATTGGTTAAATTCATCAGATTAGTGGATGTACCTTTCAGCATTGTTTTAAGTTTAGGTAATATTTTTGCCTTGTACATTGCATCAATTCTGTCAAATAATTCCTGAAATTCCTTCTGCATAACCTGCCTTTTGTATAATTAGAATATAATCTAATAATAATTTTAATATTTATTAAAATTATCTTTTAATAAAACAAAAAAAATTTGCTTTTAAATTTAAAATTTGCTCCTTTTTTTTTATTTTAAAATATATATAAAAAAATTACAAATATATTTTTTTTATATCATTTTTTTTAAAAAAAGTTGTCATTTAACCTGCATTTAATCTAAAAATTAGAATTTTATAATTTTTTCATTAAAATTGTTTAAATATTATATATAAATTATCAAATTTTATATTGTTATACTTTAAATATTATAGTAATCTAAAAAATTAAATAAAAATATAATTTTTAATTGCTTTTTTTATTATTTATATTTTTTTTAATATTTATAAACTAATAAATAAAAATAATTAAATCTTATAATTTAATGTCAAAAAATGGAGAAAAATATGAAAAATGGAAAATTTATCTTATTTACCATGATGGTTGCAATTATCGCAATCATGTTTACAACGATTTTTGCCTGCGTTACTCCAAGTGAAGACGATGATGGTGGAGGCGGAGGTGGAACTGCTTCAAGCGGAACTGTAAGTTCAGGCACAACCAGCAGTAGTTCAACTCTTGGGGAAGCAGACTACATAGTTACAATAACAGCAACAATTAATAGCTGGGGTGACGGATCTGGTAAAGGCATACGCTTAATTGCACGAAGCAATTCAGATTATACAAATGCTTATGTAGCCTCTTATAATAACGCTAATTGTAAACTATACAGAAAGGATGCAAGCAGTGTTCAAATCGGCACAACTAATGCAACTCCTGTTACCCTGGGCGATTCTCATGAATTTAAACTCTCAGTAATTGGATCAACAATTACCAGTTATCTTGATACTGTACAGATGTGCCAGACCACCGATGCAACTTACTCTGATATTGGTTCTTGCGGATTTATTATTGAAAAAGGTACAACAACCGGAGTTTCAGCAACATTAACTAACATAACTATTACAACATCCGCTGGTACTGTTTTTACAGATTCTTTTGCAGCTGATACAAGAAGCAATTATGATCTCACAAATGCAGTAACAGGTGTAGGTATTCCGGGCGGCGGATCATGGACAATAAACAATACATCTGATACAGATGACAGAATTATGGCTATAATCGGTGCAAGTTCAAGTACTGCAAGCTCAGACACATCAAGTGAAGCTAGTTCTGAAGTTTCAAGTGAAGCTAGTTCTGAAGTTTCAAGTGAAGCTAGTTCTGAAGTTTCAAGTGAAGCTAGT
>JAFGQB010000069.1 GCA_016935915.1 Spirochaetota bacterium | reverse complement strand
TCCTCGCAATGACTTGTAATTTCAATGAATGAGGCGGCATCTCATGAAATTTCTTAGGTTAATCCCTTATTCGACATTCGACCTATTAGTATAATAAGAAAAAAAAAGGAGTCTTAATATGGCAGCAATCAACAAAAACTGTCCGTGTTATAGCACAGACTGCTCCAGGCAGGGTAATTGTGAAGCATGTCAGAGATATCATCACAGTTATGGGTCAAAGACTTCATGCGGCAAATGATTTTATAACAACTTTTAACTAATGAAGTCTTACCTCAAGGATTTCAACAGGATCAGCTTTGCCTTTTACAGTGATAGGTTCAAGAGGTTTTACCTTGAACTTTTTTGTTGATTGTTTATATAGTTCTTTTGTGATCAATATCTGCCCCGGTGTTGCTGATGAGCATAATCTCGATGTTAAATTAACAGCATCTCCCAGACAAGTAAAGTCCATCCTGAAACCAGCGCCGATATTTCCGACAACAACATCTCCTCCATGAATTCCTATGCCTATTTCAAAATAAGGAAGATTACTATGCCTTCTTTTTTCATTGAGCTTTTGTATTTCTCTCATAATCTGGATAGCTGCTGAGATTGCAGTATCCGCTTTTTTTTCTCCGCCGAAATGCGCCATTATCTGATCACCCACATAGTCTTCAATATCACCCTTTTTGCTCTTTATGATATGTGCCTGAAGTTCAAAATAAATATTCAAAACATTGATTACAACATCAGGGTCATTTTTTTCTGTAAATGAGGTAAAGCCCCTGACATCACTGAATATGAATGCATAATTTTTTCTTCCTGTTTTACCGATCACCAGAGGTGCAGGAGAATCAATCTTTTTTTCTATCATGCTTTTGGTCGATTTTGATACAAATTTTTCTAGATGAAATTTAGCTTTTAATTCATCGATCATGTGATTAAAAACATCCGATAACCTTCCTACTTCATCATTTGTTTCAATATAAAGTTTATTATCAAGATCCCCTTCGCTTACACGCATAGCCCATTGTTCTAAAAGTTTTAAATTTTTAATCAGGATATTAATAATTATCAAAAAAGAAATCAAACTGATGACCAAGAAAACCAAAGCCATGATCAAAGGAAATTTAATATGTTTATTAAGTTCAATGTTTATGTTATCCATATTATATAATATTGCTAACACCCCGATCCTGGTAAATTCTTTGATCTGCTCAGTTAAATAATTCATTCTTTCATCTATTTTAAGACTGATCTGGGTTTCCTCTTTTATGTTATTATTTTCATCTGCAATTTTACGTTTATATTTCAGATCGGAAAGCCATCTGTCATTCCAGAGATAATTTTCTCCGGGCTTAATTTTCCATTGTCTTTCATAAATGATTTTTGCAAAAAGATTCAAGAATATAAAATCTATATCCCAGAGTTTAGTCACTTTAGCATTTGCATCTGTTTTTTGTTTCCCCGGGTCAAACTCATCCGGCAGTAAATTCCTGTATTTCCTCCATAATGCATAATAAATTTGTCTTTTATTTTTCATGCTCAAATTGTGATATTTTTTATAATATGCGTCAAAATCTTTTAAAATTCTAACAACATCGCCCTGACGTAAAAAAATAGGATAAGAAATGGCAAGGTATGAGTCTTTCTTCTTTGTCGCACTGTTTTTTATTTTAAAAGTTTTAAAAAAAACATCTTCGGATTCCTTTTCCAAAGCTTTCATAAAATAAGAAAATCCGTAAGATTTACCTTCGTCTCCCTTAAAAGTGCTGAATAAGACCTTTGCCTTATTATTAATAAGCCATATTTTTAAAATATCCTTGTCAAACTGCATAAAATTATTTGCTTCTTTATTTATAAAATTATATTTTTCAATTATCTCTTCTCTTGAAGTATTTTTATCCCTGTCAAGATAAAATTCTGCCGGCCCGCTTAATGCCTGAATTAATTTTGCAGCTGTGGACTTTTTTTCATTTTTCAATACAATTCTTAAATCAAGATAAAAAATAAGTGTAAAAAACAAAATCAGCAGGGATAGCGCCAAAAATATAAAACCTAAAAATCTGATCCTGATGCCGAAATATACTTTTCTGATTAAGGATTTTTTCTTTTTTAATTTAATGTGTAAAAGTTTCTTAAAAAAATCAATAATTTTATCAATCATAATCTTCTTATGTTAAATATCAGATATTTATGTTTATCAAGTATAGCAAATAATAATTATTTGTAAATTGTTATTTGATATTAAATTAAATTTAATTTACCGTTTTCCAGATGATAATTTTTTCCAGCTAATTTTAATATCTGGTTGGAATGAGAAACAATGATCAATGAATGATTTTCCTTGACGGTTATATCAAACAAAAGCTCTAGAACCGACTGCGCATTCTTTTCGTCAAGATTACCGGTCGGTTCATCGGCAAGTATCAATCCGGGATTATTAATAAAAGCCCTTGCTATGGCAACCCGTTGTTTTTCCCCTCCGGACAACTGGGACGGATAATGATTTATCCTTTTCTTCAAACCAATTTCAGTTAATATCTTTGAAGCTTTTTCCATACCTTTTGTCTTATTAAAATCATTCATTAAATAAGGGATCATTACATTCTCCAGTGCAGTAAATTCTTCCAGAAGATAATGATCCTGAAAAATAAATCCGATCTTTTTATTCCTGAAATCAGTCAATTCATCTTCTTCGAGATTTGCAATATCCATATCTTCAAAAATAATACTTCCCGATGTCGCCTTGTCCAATCCGCCTATTAAATTCAGCAGTGTGGATTTGCCTGATCCGCTTTCTCCAGTGATACAAATTTTTTCTTTGTATTTAATTCTGAAATTAATTTCCTTTAATATATGCAGCGTTTCGGATTCGGTAATATAATTTTTAACAAGTCCTTTAACTTCCAATAATTTATCCATTTTTAATAACCTCAATTGGCTTGACTTTACCGGCTTTTAAAGCAGGCAATATTGATGAAATCAATGAAAAAAACAGAGTCAGAACAGATATAAAAAACAGTTCTGAAAATGAAATATTTGCATAAATTTTATCAAGATAGAAATCCTTTGAAAAAAATTCAAATCTATCCGGTGCTGAAACATCTATGAATTTCGAAACTATAAAGTATATAACAGAATTATAGAAATTAATAATATATGAAAAAAAAGCAAGTATTTCATTCAGAAGGTTCATGATCAACAACCCCAATATTATGCCGATCAGGACCCCGCAAATGCCCAGATAAATACCGTAAAAAATAAATATTGTTATAATGCTGTTTTGAGAATAACCTAAGGCTTTTAATATTCCGATATTCTTGTTTTTTTCAAAAACTGTAATATTAATAGTAGTTAAAATATTTAAACAAGCAACAAAAACAACAAGAATAACAATAAATACAATGATATTTTTTTCAAATTTAAGTGCTTTTAATTCATATTCATTCAAGTCGTACCATGTCATCATATCAAGCATACCTGCTTGCGTAAAACTTTTTGAAAACTCTTTGGCTTTTTTATAATCTTTAAGCTTTATAAATACATTATATAATAAATTGTCCGCAAAAACTTTATCTCCAGTGTTATTGCCGATCATAGCAAGCTGTTCATCAAACTCTACATAACCAGTTGTGAATATTCCGCTTACTAGCAGTCTTTTTATAACAATATCCTCCTTATCATCAGACAGCATGGTTGTAAGATATATCCTTTCTCCTGTTTTTAACCTCAATTTTTCAGCGGTTTTTCTTGATATCATTATTTCATTTATATTAAGACTTTTAACACCTTCTAACATTTTTATACAACTGTCAAAACCCCTGTCCTCTTCAAAAATATTTTCCGGCATTGTTCTGAAAAATGCAAGTCCTGTGGTTTTGCCATTTGCACTCAATAATGCCTTGGTCTCCCTGTAGAGATTGGCATATAAAACCCTCTTGTCCTTTTTCACAATATCAACCGCATACCTTGAGTCATTTAACGAATAATAAGCGGGAAAGATCGCATGGAATGTTTTAACTTCAAATGCTATTTTCATCAGCCCGTATAGATATCCGTTCATAATGGAGCTTGCAGAGATGAAAAAAATCATAGATATGACTATTACTGTAATAACAATAAATGACGCACTGGAGATCTCTTTGTTTTTTCTTATCTCTTTTATAAATCGCAATGCTATAAAATTTTCAACTCTCATAATATTTTTATTTTTTAATTATTTCATTCGGTCTTATCTTTGATGCTTTTAATACAGGCATATAAGCAGCAAAAACAGTCATAAAAACTACAATAAAACAGATAATGATTATCTCATGAAAATTGAGCCTTATTAAAAATCCGCTTTGATAATATATTGATGTATCATATATCTTAACAGGTATAAAATCAATATCATTTAAAAAACTGATGTTTTTCAGCAATGAAACAATATATAAAATGATTGAATTTATAACAGTTTCAAGAATTTCGAAAATTTTTTCAAGATTATAGCACATGAGCATACCGCTGAAAACACCGAAAAAACTGCCGGAAAATCCCAATATCAGGCTTTCCAAAATAAAAATTACTTGAATATCAAAGGGTGATGCTCCCACGGCTTTTAATATCGATATATCCATCTTTTTTTCGATTATAGTTAGTTTTAAAGCACCGAAAGTATTTGCCGCAACCATTAAAAATATCAAAATGAACAACACAAACATCATAAGCTTTTCAATCTTTAAGGCAGTAAAATACCCCTTGTTTATCTCTTCTGCTGTTTGAATGATATATTTGCCGTTTAAATATTTTTTTAAATTTTTAACTGCTGATTTTTGATCTGCATTATGTTTTAACTTGATACCGATCTTTTCGATATCAGCTCTCCCTGTCAAAGGTATCAATGAATAAATGGAAATAAAACCCCAGTATCTGTCATAATCATAACTGTTGGTTTTAAAAATATTGCTGATCTTAAACGGTATACCTGTTGATTTTATATTTGCCAGAGTAATATCAGGGGTAAGATAAACAGTTTCATTTAAATTAAGCCAGTAATATTCATAAAAAGGTTCACCGAGCAGTATATTATAATCGCTTTTGTTCAGATTAAAAGATCCTTTTAAAAGCTTAAAAAATTCAATAAATTTTACATCTTTCATTACTTCATCAGGATCAATTGCTCTCAATTTAATTATCTGCTCATTTGTGAAATAACTTCCCTTAATTTTTAAAATTACTTCTCTGTCTGAATAAGGAACAACTGATAAAAATTGCGGAAATTTTTCATACAGTTTTTTCTTAAAATTGACTGCTTCATTTAAAGAAAAAAAGCTTGCATCTTTTTTTTTAATTGTCAAATGATATGAACCGATCTCAATCCTTCTTGATATATGGTTGTATTGAAAACCATTCATTACACCTATTACGGAAATCAAAACCAGCAGCCCCAGAGCAATTCCGAAAAAAAGTGCAAAAAAAATCAAAGAGCCACTTTTTTTCCTGAATTTGATATATTTAAATCCGATATAAAACCAGAGTTTTATTTTATTAATCAGCTGTTTTTTGTCACTCATAATTTTAAAAATATAAAAATTATTCTTTTAGATTAATACCTATTGAGATCATTACGCCAACCGATGGCATAAACTCCATAATAATCTCAGCACCTTCATTATACATAATATTATTATAATAACCGTTTATATAGGGAATAAAAAGATAATTGGCAAAAAATTCAATACCCAGTTTTATTCTGTCGGAAACCGGAAAATGATTGCCTAATGTAAATCTAAAACCGATATTAACAGGTGTATATACACCTGAAGGGGGCATTTCCTTGTGAGACGGAAAATAAGAAGTTCCAGTCAGATTATAACCATAATCGGTTGTAACATAGTAATAATTCAGCGCCCAAATGTGCAAAAAAAGCCCGAATCCCAGATAGAAATTACTGTACATTTCATTAACATGTATAAGCGGATAAAGTTTTATCACTGCCGGAATTCTTATGAAAAGATTATGTGTATAGTATTTATTATTATCATCCTCTGCCTTTTTTTCATAAGCTGATACGCCATATAATAAATCAAGCCCTGTATATATGGAAAACCTGTCGCTGAACCTCAGATCAACACCTGCATTAATGGGTACTTCAATAAAAAGTATTTTATCCCTGTAATTAAGATCGGTTGATATTGAAAAATTATATCCGAAACCCGTAGCTATTATTAAATTGACATTTAAATTACCTGTATAATAGTCAGTATAATGAGTGTCCGGATAAATATGAATATTTATTATAAAAAAGAATATTGTTATATATAAAATTTTTTTCATTTTTTAATTATCTGGTATAAGTTGTTTTTTCCTGATCATCCTTGATGGTAATACCTAATGATAGAAGCATATCCCTTATATCATCACTTGCCTTATAGTTTTTTTCCTTTCTATAATTATTCCTTAATTGAATGATGAACTCTATGAGCTTGTCTTCAATGTCATCTTGGCTTTTTTTATTATCCATTTTTAAACCAAGTATCTTATCCACAAAATCATTTATGATTTCATTGATAACTATTAGTTTATCAATATCCATGTTCTTGTTTTGAAGTTCTATATTAGAAACTTTTAAAATTTCATATAAAACAGCGATTGACCTTGAAGTATTAAAATCATCATCCATTGCATCTAAAAATTCTTTTTTTAAAGTTTCGACATCATCATATTTTTCACTGCTGCTTTTAGTTTTTCCTTCAACCGCCTTATTTAATGAAAAAACAGAATTCTTAAGCCTTTCATAACCCTGTTTTGCAGAATCCAGTGCTGCTTGTGTAAAATCAAGCGGACTTGCATAATGGCATTGCAGTATATAAAATCTTAAGACCATAGGATCAAGCTTTTTAAAAAGTTCCTTTAAAATAATGAAATTTCCTAAAGACTTGCCCATTTTTTTGCCGTCAACTGTCAGCATATTATTATGAATAAAATATTTGATAAAAGTTTTTCCTGTAGCGGCTTCGGACTGTGCTATTTCACAGTCATGATGCGGGAAAATATTATCGATGCCTCCTCCGTGTATATCAAGAGTCTCCCCAATGTATTTCATGCTCATAACTGAACATTCTATGTGCCACCCGGGATAGCCCTTGCCCCATGGAGAGTCCCACTGCATCAAATGCTCTGCATCAGCCTTTTTCCATAATGCAAAATCTTCAGGACTCTTTTTATCATCGGCAATCTCAATCCTCTCTCCTTCCATTGTTTCATCAGCTTTTCTTCTTGAAAGTCTTGCATAATTTTTAAACGTCTTGACACTGAAATAAACATTCCCCTTATTTGTAGTATATGCATGCTTCTTTTCAATGAGTTTTTTAATCAATTCGATCATTTCAATAATATGCCCGGTTGCTCTACAGCTGATGTCGGGTTTTAAAACATTGAGAACCTGCATGTCATCAAAATAAGAAACCTCATATTTATAGGCAATCTCAACAGGATCCATTTTTTCTACTTTTGCCTGTTTCTGGATCTTATCCTCACCTTCATCCACATCGCCAACTAAATGTCCGACATCGGTAATGTTCTGAACATACTTAACCTTATAACCCGAATGCATCAAATATCTATAAATAACATCAAATACTATATATGTTCTTGCATGCCCGAGATGCGGATGTCCGTAAACAGTCGGGCCGCACACGTACATTCCTACATAAGGAGGATTAATAGGTTTAAACTCTTCTTTTTCACGAGAAAAACTGTTGTAAATTTTTAAAGGCATTTTAACTCCCGATATGTGGATTTTATAAATATTTATAATAAAAAAATGGAATATTATCAATTATTATTTAG
>JAFGQB010000068.1 GCA_016935915.1 Spirochaetota bacterium | reverse complement strand
TTTTTTTTGGCGCTTTATCTTTCCGGAAAATTACATTATTTCAATAATTTTTTTTTAAGAAAATAAGACAGATTATAATGTTATGATAAAATATTACAAGCTTCAGCTTGCATGTTATGAATTAATACTATTAAATTAAAAAAAATGTAAAAATAAAAATCAGTATTGACTTAGTTAAAAAAAAAATGTTATTTAACATTTATACTTTTTAAAAAATAAATTTACAAAAACAGGTGAGATTATGATAAGAGTTGAAAACCTCGTTAAGTCTTATTCAAAAGGTGAACCTGCAGTTAAATCCGTTTCCTTTGATATCAACAAAGGTGAAATCGTTGGTTTACTGGGACCAAACGGTGCCGGTAAATCCACAATAATGAAAATTTTAACAGGTTATCTTGCACCGACAACAGGTAAAATAGTTATTGACGGAAAAGACATACTTGACGAACCTCTTGATATAAAAAAGCTTATAGGTTATATGCCTGAAAATACTCCGTCATACGGAGATATGACAGTTTACGAATATCTCACTTTTATAGCCAGTATTAGAGGCATTGAAAAAGAAAAAATTGAAGAATCAATAGAAAAGGTTGTAAAGATAACTGCAGTTGAGGACGTTGTTACAAAAAAAATAAAGCAGCTCTCAAGAGGTTATCAAAAAAGAATTTATCTTGCATCAGTTATGATCCATGAACCTCAGATTTTAATCCTTGACGAACCAACTTCAGGACTTGATCCCAATCAGGTCATAGCATTCAGAAAAATAGTGAGAAAGTTAAGCAGACAGAAAACAGTTATTATTTCAACTCATGTCCTATCCGAAATTGAGGCAACATGTGAAAGAGTAATAATTATTAAAAAGGGAACAATTGTTGCAGATAATACCATACAAAACCTGATAAAAGAAAATTCAGATGATGAATATATAGAATTCAGCATTGAAGCTGAAAATCTGGAAGATGCGGAACTTGAATTCGGAAAAATAAAAGAAGCATGGAAAATCGAATTTACAAAAAAAGAGGCAAAAAATAAATTCAGATTTATGGCGCTGACTCATAAAAAATCATCTTTTGAAGAAAAATTAAAAGAAACAGCAAAAAAGAAAGGCTGGAAGCTGACAAACTTCCAGAGGAACAATGTCAATCTTGAAGAGCTGTTTATTAAATATGTCGGGGAGGATATCTAACATGTTAAAAAGAATTTATTCGGTATTTTTGAAAGAGTTGAACGGTTATTTTTATTCCTCGATTGCTTATGTATTCCTTTTCCTTTTCATACTGATACCAAATATACTGTTTTTCTATTTTTTCGGCGGAATATTCGGAGAAGAAAACGCAACAATGCGTACTTATTTTATGATGCTTCCCTATATTTTCATAATTTTTATTCCGGGGCTTACTATGGGTGCATGGGCAAAGGAAAAAAACACAGGCACTCTTGAACTGTTATTGACTCTGCCTGTAAGGCAGCATGAAATTCTTTTCGGTAAATTCATCGCTGCTCTTTTGATCGTTTTGATCTCATTGACCTGTTCATTATTTATTCCGATCTTAACCTATCTGTTTTTAGGTAATTTTGACCCGGGTCAGCTTGTTACTCAATACTTCGGAGCAGTATTAATGGCATGCACGTATATATCCATAAGTTTTTTCCTTTCAAGTCTTACAATGGAACTTATTAATTCTTTTTTTCTGACAGCTTCATTTTTACTGATTTTAACCCTTGCAGGTTATCTATCGATGGTCATGAAATTCCATGTGCTGCTTGAATGGCTGCAGAAAGTCTTGAGCTATATAGGTTTGCAGACACATTTCGCCAACTTCAGCAAAGGTGTAATTGATTCCAGGGATTTAGCATATTATATCGGTACAACAGCAATATTTATATATTTAAATATCCGCACATTAGAAATAAAAAGATGGAGTTAAATAATGATTGCACATGAAGAAACAAAAGACAAATTTATTAAATCATGGATCATTTCCATTTGTATTTTTTTGAATATTTTTGCATTTATAATAATTCTTAATCTTCTTTTTTTCAGAATAGATATGACCCATGACAAGTCATATTCAGTAAGCAAGCCTACTATAGAACTTTTAAATAAAATTGATCCAGAAAATCCAATGATCATAGAATATTATTATCTTGACAAATGCAAGGAATTTGCATGGATGGCTCAAGTGGTAAAATACATCGAAGACATGCTCCATGAATATGAAACCGCAAGCGGGGGTCTTGTTAATGTCATTATAAAACAGCTAAACTATGAAAAAAACAGATCTGAAATCGATAAACTTGAAAAACAGGGTTTTCAATCCTTTCAATTAAGACAGACAAAAGAATCAGAAGCAAAAGTATTTTTAGGCTATTCAGGTTTGCTTTTAAAGTATAAAAACAGTCAGCAGGTTATTCCAATGGTGTTTCAGGATACGGGTTTTGAATACAATCTGGATATAGAGATAAAAAAAATGGTAGAAACAGAGGGAAATAAGATCGGATTATTGTTTGCTGTAGAAAACAAGACCCTGGAATATGATTTCTCCAATGTATATAATCTACTGGCGCAGGATTATAAATCAGTAGAAATAATTAAACCTCAACAGCAGATCGCAAATGATATCGGAGTCATGGTAATAATAGGTGCAAGCAATTTAACTGACACCGACATCTTGAATATAGATCAGTTTTTAATGAGCGGAGGCAAGGCTTTTATTGCACTTAATGGAACCGAGATAACAATTACGGATAATGAAATAAAGGCAGAGCCGAATGACAGCAAATTGATCGATTTATTATCTTATTACGGTATAAAAATAAATAAGGACCTTGTCGGGGACAATGATTATTTTACCCCCATAACCCATGGAGACGGCAGTCAGACTCAACAGTTCCGATATCCTATTTGGCCCAAAATAAAACAGGACAACTTCCATAAACATAACATTATTGTAAAAGATCTTCCAAGACTTAACTTGTTCTGGCCTTCATCCATTGAAGTTGATGATAACATTAAAAGCAATGTTGAACTTCTTTTTAATTCAACAATGAATTCTTGGAATCAAACGAAAAATTTTGTTTTAACCTATGAGGATTATGAAGATCCGGAAAAAAGAAGAGGCATTAAGGAATTCAATTTTGCCTATTCATTTAAAGGAAAGCTTAACAGTTATTATAAGGAAAGAAACATACCTGAAAGTATTAACAAAGATTTCATATCCAAAAAGGGGATATTAAGAGAAGGAGAAACCCAATTAATTATAGTATCCAATGAATATCTTTTATATAACAACTTCATGCAGGACAATGAAAGCACTTTCTTTTTAAATTCCATTGATACATTGGCAAATACTTATCCGCTGATCCAGATCAGGAACAAAGGAAAATTTTCAAGGCCTCTTGATAAAGGATCAAAAGAACAAAAGGAAATAAAACGAACAATAATAATTGCATTTAACACTATTATTATACCAGTATTGATATTAATAATGGGAATATTAGTGTTTATTTCAAGAAAAGCAAAAAACAAAAAGATAAAAGAAAAGTTTAAGCAATAATTAAAAATCGGAAGGTTAAAATTATGAAATTTACAAGAGAAAAAATTATTAAAATTTTAATAGCTTCTTTAATTATACAGATCATTTTGATCATTTTACTACAGTTTTTTTCATATCAAAATATAAAAGCAAGAACAATAGGCAAAAAGCTAATTAAAGATTTTAATGTAAATGCAGTTGTATCTCTGGAATTCAGCACAGCAGATGAAACATTTACCATTAATAAAAAAGAAGGTTTCTGGCTCGTAAAAATGAGCGGGAAAGATATCCCTGCAGAATTGATTAAAATAGATTCTTTTTTGGACATTATCAGGAATCTCCCTGAAGGTGTTTTGAGGGACAAAGGTTCCGATCCTGCAAATGATGTGTTGTTCGGATTGGACAAAGAACATTATAAAAAAATAACGATCAAGTCTTTAAAGAAAAAAGACATTGTTTTATATATCGGCGATCCCGGGGTTTTACGGGGAACTTCCTATATCAGGATAAATAATGAAAGAAAAATCAGGGAGATCAGGTCTGTTATCTCGAACGAAACAGAAGACAAGCCTGTTTACTGGGTGCGAAAGAGGATTTTTGAAGACAGTCTGATTTCAGCTATCGATGTTGATAAATATATTATTGAAAGTTCTTTGCCATGGATAAAAGAGAGTTATTCTATTGAATTTAAGGAAGAAAAAGATGAAGCAGGAAATATTATCAATGATAATTTTATACTAAATCCTCCGCTTAAAGAAAAAATGATAGATAATCAATTGCTTTTCATTATTAATGGTTTGATTAATTTAACAGCATTTGACTACAAGCTTGATAATGACTTAAACAATCTTGTAAAACTTGCAAAAGTCAGATTGATACTTAAAAACGGTACAATTTACAACCTTACGGTTTTTAGTGGCGACAAAGCAGAACCGGAAGCATACATAGTAAGTGTTGATTTTAACAATTACCTTTATTATGTGAAAGAGTCGGATTTAAAAAAATTCGCTGTGACAAGAAATGATATGATAGACAGATAATAAAATATTAATTGGATTTTTTACTTAATTAAGTATATATTCAAATTTCAGATGAAAATTTGTTTATTATTTATAAAATATGGTTTTACTGATTTATATTGATTTTATTAAGTTTCTATCCTTATTTGTTCAAACAAATCAGGTTATAAATTTATTAATTGAATAAAAAAGGTATCAATGAGCCGTCGGCTCTGATAAGATTAATTAAAATAAAATTTACAAAAACATAGAGATAATAAATAAAAATTAAATCTTAATTTTTAATACTTTGTGTCCTTTGTTACAAATTTTCTTAAGGAGTAATAATAAAATGCATAAAAAAGTAATCATTTATACAGTATTATTCATTTTAATTATCAGTTTATTTTCAATGTGCCATAATCCTGATCCTGCACTAAAAGAAAAAACAAAAGAAACTCTTTTGGTAAAAGCCGATGCACCGTGGATTGAAGAATCAATAAAAATAAGCGCTGACAACAAAAGAGTCGGTTTTACAGTTAGAAACATTTTCAGAAAAAAATATGTAGTAATAGACGGCAAACAATCTCCTATATATGACGGTATTTTAGACGGAACTCCTAAATTCAGCCCGGACAGTAAAAAAGCTGCTTATGTTGCACAGAGCAACAAAAAGGTTTGGGTTGTACTTGACGGGAAAAAATTAACCGAATATGACGGTATTCAATACGGCAATCCGGTATTCAGCCATGACAGCAATCATATATCTTACGCCGCATATATAAAAGACGGATGGTCTTATGTCAAAGATGAAAAAGTTTATCCGGGTAAATTTGATCTTATAATAAGCGTGCCTGCTTTCAGTGCAGATGATCAGCATTTCAGTTTTCTTGCATCAGTTGGAAATAATAAAAATGTTATGGTTAAAGACGGCAGATCCAGCAATATCTATGAACTAATTCCACCTAAAGATACATATTTTGCCTCAAAGGGAAATTTGATAGCATATTCCGCTTATTTCAATGAAAAAGAAACCGTAGTATTTGATGAAACACAGGGTAAAATTTATGAGAGCATTATGAAAGATACTCCGATTTTCAGTCCTGACGGTAAACATATTATTTACGGGGTAAAAAACGGTGAAAACAGATTTATTGTAATTGATACTAAAGAACAAAAATATTATGAAGGTATAGGTGAAGGAACACTTTCTTATAGCCCGGACGGTACAAAGATTGCTTATGCGGCTGTTAAAGACGGCAATTTTTTTGCAGTCGTCAACGGAAAAGAGGGTAAGCCTTATGAACAGTTCATGCAGAAAACACCGTTATTCAGTCCTGACAGCAAGCATATAGCTTATGGAGTTATGTCAGACAATAAATGGTTTATAGTTCTTGATGAAAAAGAATCAGCAAAAAAATATGATAACATATATGAACTTTTTTTCAGTCCGGATAGTCAATCTATTGCCTACACTGTTAAATCAGGCAAAAATCAACATGTGGTTTTCAATGAAACTGATTATCAACCTTTTAATACAATAGTCGAAGAAACCCTTGTTTTCAGTCCTGACAGCAAACATGTTGCTTATGTTGCTACAGTAGGCAGAAAGGAATATGTTGTTGTGGATAATATCAGACAAAAAAAATCCTACGGAAAGATCAAGAGCCTTACTTTCAGTCCTGACAGCAAACATGTTTTATTTATTGCAGAGAAAGGCAAAACAAAATTTGTTCTGGTTGATGAAAAATTAAGTAAAAAATATACTCAGATAATAGCCAATGATACAAATAAATTCTTTATTTTTACACCTGAAAATAAACTGATTTACAATGCTTCAAGAGGTCTTAACGTTTATCAGATGGAAGTAGATTTAAATTAATGATATAATAACAAATTATATAAAATAAAAAAATGGCAGACAAAAAAAAAGAAATAAACAACTTTTCACCTTTAAAAAACAATAAAAATTCTCTTTTATTTCAAAATTCAAATTTATTTTATTTTTTTATCTTTTTACTTGTGCTGACAACTTTTATTGCATTTTTCCCTTCATTATTCAATGGGTTTACTAACTGGGATGATGACCTTTATATTCTGAACAATTCCAGGATAAAACAATTGAATTTAAAAAGCATTTTTCATATTTTTACAAGCACACACTACGGTGGTTATGAACCGTTGACAGAACTTTTTTTTGCAATAGAATATCATTTTTTTAAATTAAATCCATTTATCTATCATTTTAACAATTTGATTCTTCATTTGATAAACACCCTTTTAGTCTTTTGGTTTGTTTTTCTTATAAGTAAAAAAAAGGAGGTTTCAATACTTGCTGCATTTTTATGGTCTGTTCACCCCTTAAGAGTCGAATCTGTTGCCTGGGCAGCTGAAAGAAAGGATGTATTGTTCTCTCTGTTTTTTCTCTTGTCAATTATTTCATACATCTACTATTCTGAAAGAAAGGAATGGAAGTTCTATTTAATGTCAATAGCTTTTTATCTTATATGCCTTTTGCCTAAAGCTCAAGGTATAATGCTTCCGTTTGTTCTTATAGCCATTGATTATTTTTTAAATAAAAAGTTTGAGATTAAATCATTGATTTATAAAATCCCCTATTTTATTATTTTTGCAGTTTTTTTTATCATCATGTTTACTGGTGAAGTTAAATACAACCGCATGACAGACATTGCCAATCTTTCTCTGTTTAAAAATTTTCTCTATGCGAATTTCGGTCTTATTTTTTATTTATTAAAATTTATTTTTCCTTTGAAACTTTCAGCCTGTTACCCTCTCCCAAACAATCATCAGTGGGGCGCTCATATGCAGATATTACTCTATTCGGCTCCATTTATTGTGGTAATATCTGCTGTTCTGATTTTCATGACGCGTAAATCAGGTAAAAAAATCATTTTTGCATCATTATTTTATATAATAAATTTAATATTGGTTCTTCAGCTAAAACGAACAAGCACTGCAGTTGCAGCGGACCGCTATACTTATATTCCTTATATCGGGCTTGTTTTTTTATTTTCAGACTCATTTTTTATATATTTCAATAAACAAAAAGATAAATTTCTTAAAGCAATCCTTATATCCTTAACAGTTGTCATAATATTATCCCTGTCTGTTTTAACTTGGCAGAGGACAAAAGTCTGGAAAAACAGTTATACCCTCTGGCAGGATGCTGTAAAAAAATACCCCAATACTCCTTTAGCCAACAATAATTTTGCCGCATCCGTAATTGAAAAAGAGGGGGATTATGAACTTGCAATAAAACATTACAAAAAAGCAATCGAGCTCGAACCGGTAAATTATATAGCTTACACTAACCTTGGAGCCATATATAATAATCTGGGACAATCTGAAAATGCCGTTAAAATCCTAAAAAAAGGCTTAGAAATTTATCCCGATCTTCCTGTATTAAATTACTATCTGGGCTTGACATATCATAATATAAATATACTAGATAGTGCTTTATTTTATTATAACATTGCAATAAAAAACCAAAAGGATTATATTGATGCCTATATTAATTCCGCTGAAATACTTATAAGCCAAAAAAAATATGATGAAGCATTAAAATACCTTAGTCAAGCATTTACAATAAATCCAAACATGCCTGCTGTCAGCATTATGTTGGGCGATTTATACTTCGCGGACGGAAACTACGAAAAAGCAGAAACATTTTATAATAAAAACTTTGAAAATCAGCCGGATAAAAATTCAATTAGATATAAACTCGGAGTACTCTTTACTGAAAAAAAGGAATATAAAAGAGCAATTGATGTACTGAATATTGTACTTGACAATGATTTCACAAATGCCAATGTTCATCTCCAGCTTGCAAAAATCTACTATCAAATCGGTGATAAAAAAAATTATGAAAAGTATTTAAACAATGCACTGAAAATCGACCCGAATATAAAAAACACGTTCAGTCAATAATTAATTATATTAGTGCTTGTTAAATAATTCAACAAATTTATTCCTGTCATTTCGATCCAGATTGAAAATTCTATCCCCTGTCATTTCGAGTGAAGCGAGAAATCTTTTGATATATTTATAAAATTTTTAAATTTCAATGATAAAATGTTAAAAATCTGATAAAATATTATAATTTGAAGATTTCTCCTCACTTTGTTCGTCGAAATGACAAAAAGACTGATGTT
>JAFGQB010000067.1 GCA_016935915.1 Spirochaetota bacterium | reverse complement strand
TGAAATTCCTTATTAAACAAGTTCTTATAATGTTCCCCTGTAGGCAGGAGAGATAAAGGGACATCTTTGCCATTTTTCTTTAAAATTCTTCTTTTACATTTTTCAACTTGAGGACCTTTACAATATAATGTTATAAAAACTTTATCCAATACAGCTTTTTCCCTTCTTTCAAAAATCGGGCAGTGTTCAAGATATTCACAAGACATTAAATTATAAAAACCTCCATGTTAAATAATAAATATAATTATTAAATTAATCAATAAAAAAGTATAATTTTATTTATAAAAAAGCTATTTTTACAATGCAATTTTATTTTTTAAATATTACATTATTAATACCGCTTATATTTTTTTTAATTTAACCGTTAAAAATATAACCTATATTGCCCTTTGACTGCATCGACGGATCAACTGCATTTTTTTTATTGCGCATAAACTTCGGAAAATTACACATCATGATTAATTTTTTTGCATGTATTTAATGATTAACTCATATAATCAAAAATTCAAATTTTAATCAATATTAAAATTAATTATTTTTCACCCTTTATCTGATAGTTTTTCTTTGATAAATATCTGCCAAGAATAACGGAAAATAATATAATAAGAGGAATAGAAACAGCATATCTTATAATGGTAAATTTAACGCCCATATAAGATGCTTCAAAAACAGTCATCGGTATCCTGCATACTGAAGCAGCACCAATATAAGTAAATACAATTGACAGCTTTGCCCCTTTTTTAAACAATGAATATGCAATCGGCAGAGCAACAAGCAAAGGTCCGAATGTGGTCCCGCCTAATAAAATTGCCCAAAAAAATCCCATTGATCCAGATCTTTCGCCGAGATGTTTTTCAACTGTTTCTTTTTTTATCCAGACTTCAAATAATCCTATGAGTATAAATGCAAAAGGGAACAACTTTAACATGTCATAAGCATATTTTAAAAAGTTAGTCCCTATGCTTTTGCCGATTGAAAAATTTAAAAAGAACGAAATGATTATGAAGGAAAAATATAAAACAAAAATTAAAAAAATAATTATTTTTTTCATAATAAAATTTCCCCAAAAAATATCCCTGTTAAAAATGCAACTGCTAGAGCAATAACAAAACTTATAATATTTCTTATTATTGCTACCTTTGTCCCCAAATAATTTCTTTCTACAGGAAAGGTAAGAAAACCGACCATCATTAAAGTTGAAGTAAATGCCGAAATAACCATGTAACTGACTCCGCTTTGCTTTAATAAGCCTGCAAGCGGAAATGCAATAAAGCCCGGCATTAAAGATATGGAGCCTGCCAGTGCTGAAATTAAAGTATTCAAATAAATATTCTTATTGTCAAGATATTCTGAAATTGAACTTTCTGAAAAAAACAAAAATACGATAGAAATCAAAATCAGCATGAAAATAAACGGAATTACAATATTAATGAATTTTTTTAATGCAATCTTTAAAGCCGTGAATGTTTTTTGTCTGTCAAAAATAAATGATATTGTAATTAATAATATTGTTATTGATATTAAATATAGCATTAAAACTCCTCTATATAAGTATATAAGTAATAACTAATATTTATTATAAATTAAAAAATTCACTTAAATTCTCAATTTATTTGGATTATTTTTACATTTTTCATCCATTTCACACTTTTTAAAATCCTGATCAATTATTTTTTCTATCTTTAATCCGTATTTTTCAAAAGCATCATCATTTATCTTATAATGAACATGAAAACCAATACGACTGGCTTCAACTATCCCTGCATTTTTCAATATTCTTAAGTGCTGTGAAACTGCAGGTTGTGTTATGCCGAGTTTCTGCGCCATAATACCTACGCACAAATTACCGTATAATTTTAACAAGTTTAATATTTTAATCCTTGTTGGATCACCGAGTGTTTTAAAAAAAAATGCCGATTTATCAATGTTATTATTCATAATTTATTTAAGTTTATTAGCATATACTTATATTATAATAAAAACAAACATTCCTGTCAATGATATTTTTTATTTTTTTTCTATTCTTTAAATTTTTTCTTTTCCTTGATAATATATTCATTATAAAGCTCAATAATCTTTTCCCTGTATTCCTCTTTAGACTGAATCACACCCCAGCCTTTTTGGACCTGAAAAATCCCGTCATAAGCGGAATCGCGGTATGATCGCAAATTATACGGAATGCCGTTTTCGTCCAGGATACTTTTAAATTTTAAAGCTTCCACCTCATTTTTAATATCTAAAATTTTAATTATTTTTGACATATTTTCTCCTCTCATTCTAGATTTCAATTTTCCCGTTATAAAATATTCCACCTTTGATTTTATGGCTGTAATCTGACCTGTCGTAATTCAGCATTTTACCACCTGCATTTTTTAATATCAATGAAGCTGCAGACTGACCTTCATAACTTGCTCCAAAATCTATGAATAATTCCAATCTTCCCCTTGCGACATTGCAGATGCTTAATGCAGGGCATATCCATGCAATTCCTTTTTTGCATCTATCAATAATATTCTTCCATTCATTATAGTATTTATTAATTGCATTTATATTTGCGCTGAAACCAAACGCTGCAAGCGTTTCTTCCAAATTATTAACATCAGAAACTGTTATTTCATTTTCATTTAAAAAAGATATATTAATTTCATTATCACTATAAAAATATTCATCTGATATCGGATTATATACATGAGCTTCAGTAATGACACCATTTTCCTCTTTTGCTGCGCTTATCGAAAAATATGGCTCCCCGAAAATAAAATAAGCACTTCCATCAATTGGATCAATTATCCATTTTGTGTCGGATTTGTTTATCATCTCTTTTTTTTCCTCTGTATAAAAAGAGCAAAGGGGAAATTTATTTTTAATTTCTTTAATTAAATAATTATCAATAATTTCATCGTATTCCGATAACAGGTGTCCTTTTTCCTTCTCTTTAAACCTTTGAGATTCATAATAACCATACCTTAAAATACTTCCTGCATTTTTAATTATTGATTTAATGATGCTTTCAGACATAAATAAACTCAAAAAATTTATATTTTAATTTTTAATATAAAACACTAAATACATCAATTAAAACCTATTCATTTCCTTCAAAGCCTGGTTATAGATACTTAAATCCGTATCAAGCACAAACCTGATTTCCTCATTTTCCGGATTCAATTCAGCTGCTCTCTTAAAAAGATCAATAAATCTTTCCATATCGGAAATATCATTTATGCCCATGTTTTTTAAGACCTGACCGTCAAAAAAGAATCTTTGCGCCTTCACATAGCGTGCCATTCTTTCCTTATTGTCTATATTCTTAAAAACTTTTAAAGGATCAATAATGAATTTTCTAATTTCTTCCAGATTTAAATGCCAGTTGTCATTATTTGTACTTTCAGGATTGAAAAATTCAAGAAAAGGAAGATTGTCAGCATGAATCCTTGCACCATTAGAATAATTTTCAACTGCCTTTTGATCCAGAAGTAATGATGCGGCAATCTGATAAGGATCAGTTAAAAAGTCATCATCAAACCCGGCTGTAAATTCTTTAAATCTAGAAAAATCAAGTTCATATTTTTTCAATGAACCGATCAGGACACAATGTGAATAGCCGATCCATAAATTAACATTGGGGAATACCGATGAAAAAGTTTTTACAATTGACTTAAACTGATCAGTAGTGAGTTTATGAAGAGGCAGGTACTGGCTCATTACTCCCTGATCATTAAGGTGTTCTTTACATAACTGAAAATACTCTTTTGTATAAAGAGTACCGGAACTTAATGTAGGGTGAATAGGATCGCATGATATAAAATCATATGTATTTTTGGTTATTAATAAATAATTCCTCCCGTCACCGCCCATGAACTTAAGTCTTGGATCATTTATAACATTTCTGTTGTAATCACTGTAATATTTCGCTGCATCCTTTACACCAGGTACAATTTCCACACAATCTATTTTATTTATTTTGTGCTTTGCAACTTCCGAAGTAGTTACACCAATACCGAAACCGATTATAAGTACATCTTTTAAATCTGTATTGTATAAAAATGGAAGATGTCCAAGCATCTTTACAACTTTAATCGCATCATAAGTAATACCGCATGCAGCATTGTTATTTACAAATAAACCTCTGTCCCCTGCATCCGGATCATTTACGCTTATTACAGTTCCAGAAACTGTTTCCTTATAATACTCAATTTTATCTGAATTGCTGTCAAATCTGTAAAAGGCAGGGGGCAGTATCTTATAATTATCAACCGCTCTTTTTATAAAAAATATACTCACAAGAAAAACTATCATGTGAACCGTTATTATACCTACTTTTATCTTTATATTTGATTTTATAAGAAAAATTATCAAACCTGCTGTCATATATAGTAATGCTATGATAATAAAACCTTTTGATACACCAATTAAAGGTATTAAAACAAAGCTTCCAAATAAGGGACCTATAACGCTTCCTATCGTATTGACAAAATATATCCTTCCTATATTAGTACCTATTTCCTTTACATTATTGGTATACATTCTGCATATCAGAGGAAAGCTTATACCCATTAAAACCGCAGGAATGAATAATATTACAGTTGACAGAATAATACCAGGCGCCATAACATAAAAAAATGGTATATTAAAAATACTGTTGAACGGAGTTAAAACAATAGAAAGCCTGTTAACATAAGCTGACAGTACAATAATATAAAAACCTGTTATACTCATAATCATGCCGAGAAGATAAAAATGATTGAACCTGTTATTGATAAATTTTGTAAAGATAAAACTTCCTAATGATACTCCAGTTAAATATATAACAAGTATGCTTGCAAAACTGTAAGTTGTGTTCATAAGTAAAATACCCAGTACTCTTGCAGCAAGTATTTCAAAAGCAAGAGCGCAAAAACCCGATATTCCCGCAATTATAATCAGAAATTTTAATATCCACTCGGTGTTATTTAAAAATTTCTTATTTGTTTTAAGTGAACTTTTTTCAATATTAATTATTATTTTCTTTTCGGACATCATAAAAAATGTAATTATACCTAAAGCAGTACTGATCAATATTGCAAAAATCTGGGTTTGTATCTGTCCGATATTGCCTATTAGATAATATCCGCTTAAAGCAGCACCAATTATGCCTCCAAGTGTATTGACAGCATATAAAGTTCCTATACCCTGACCGATCTGTTCATTATTCTTAATAAATGCTTTGCTCATTACCGGAAAAGTCCCGCCCATCATAAAAGTCGGTATCAAAAGAACGGCAAAAGAAACAATAAATATTATTACCATTGATGTTTCGGTCGTTACATTGAAAATCTGACAAATGGATTTAAAAATATCAGGCATTTTTATAAAAAGGAGCATGATTAAAAAAGAAGATACAGCAATGCCGAACTGAAGAATGCTGAATATTTTAATATTATTTTTTTCTTTATCCACCCTCTGTCCCCAGTAAATGCTTCCCAATCCCAGTCCTGCCATGTATACAGCAACAACCAGCGCAACCGCAACAGTTGTTCTGCCGAAAATAATCGATAATATCCTAGTCCAGACAATTTCATAAGTAAGTCCTGCAAATCCTGAAAAAAAGAATATAATTAACAAAATAATTCCAACAGACTTTTGAGTATTTATTTTGATCATTAAAAAAAGCTCCTTTTTTATAATTTTAATTTTTGAAAAGGTTTAAAAAGTATAATTAATAAGCATTAAAAAGTCAACAGAAATTGATAAAAAGGGTGTTGAAAATTTTCATTGTAAATTAATTTATAAATTAACAAATTATTGAAAAAGGTACATGATTTATTTATTATTTTTAAAATAATCAAAAATACTCTTTTTTTTCTTTATATATTTTTCCCCGGTTATAATCTCATATACTTCTTTTTTTGAATTGCTTTTCATAATTTTATTTATATTTTCTTCTGTTAATGACTGACTGACCGCAGACATGAACTGAACATGTGGAGCCGGAGCAGTTAACGGTGAAAGAGTAATAATAAAAATTTTAGTAGATAATCCGTCCAAAGAGTCAAAGTCGATACCTTCTTTCTTAACTCCTATGGCACTTATAAGTTTATCTATTGTATCTGTTTTACCATGCGGTATTGCTATTCCGTGCTGAAGACCTGTTGACATCTGATTTTCTCTCTTCCAGATTGCATTGCTTATTTCAGATTTATCCTTAATCTCAGGATTTTTACAAACCAGATCAATCAACTCATCAAGAATTTCTTTCTTGTTCTGTCCCTTTAAATCAAGTTTAATTAAATCGGGTTTTAAATAATGTGATAAATCAAAAACCGTTTTTTTAATCAAAGGAGAACTTTCCTGTAATTTTAATGCAATGGTTTTTTTATCAATCGGATGCTGAAGTTCTCTAATTGTATTTTCTATATCTTCTGATATAAGATAAATTGCAGTATGTATAAGTTTTTCATGTTCTTTCTGCGTATCAAACACAATTGCATTTTTCTCCTTACTTAAACTAATAATTATCCGATCTTTTCTTATCTGATAGATAAAATTGTCCCTGTCAACCAGATGAGCGTAAAAGCCTTCATTTTCAAATTGTTTGACTATTTTATCTAAAAACATATTAGCAAGTTCATTTGAAGGAAAATCAAGTTTCACTAATGATTCTTCAATCTTATCTTCATGAATTTGACCTGACTTTTTATTAAATAAAAGTACAAGTAACGGAGGACTGATAATAGTTGTAATCAAAGTCATTAAAATAGCTATGCCGAAAATTTCACCAGGCAAAAAACCGCTTGCAAGACCAATGCCTGCTACAATTAATGCCACTTCCCCTCTGGGTATCATCCCCGCCCCTATTCTTAATGCACCAATGGCATTAAAATTAAAGAACAAAGCAGGAAATCCGGCACCAACAACTTTTGCAATAACCGCTAAAATTGAATAAATTAAACCAAAAATAATTATATTATAACCTGTTAATGCTTTAAAATTAACAAGCATTCCCATTACGCAAAAAAACAATGGTACCAAAAAATCATAAATCGAATGCAATTTTTCTCTTATAACATGCGTTAAATCTGTCCTTGATATCGATAAGCCGCAGATGTAAGCACCGATGATCATTGCAAGACCTGCTTCTTCAAACAAGCCTCCTATGATCAAAGCCATACCGAAACCCATTAATGCTATACTTCCTCTAGTTTTAAAAAATTTCAGAAATGATCCAATTCGACTTGATAATAATATCCCTGATACAGTAGCTAAAAGCCAGATTGTGACAGTCTTTGCCGCAATAATTCCGATGTGAATCCAGTCGATCTTTCCCGTTGATCTACTTGCTGTTATGATGCCAAGAACTACGGCAAGAACAATTATACCAATGACATCATCCACTACGGCACCAGCCAGAATCGTTACACCTTCAGGTGAATCCATTTTTCTTTTTTCAGATAGAATTCTTGCCGTTATCCCCACTGATGTTGCTGTTGAAATAGTGCCCAAAAAAAGCGCTTCGGGTGAAAAAAAATTCAATGAATGCCCGGATATAAATGATGACATAAAAACTGCCAACAAATCGCCAAAAAGAAATGAAAATACAACCCCGCCTATCCCGACAATACTGCCTACAACAGAATATTTCAAAAACTGTCTGATATCAGTTTCCATGCCGACCATAAATAAGAGTACTATAGATGCAACTGCACAAAAGCCGTAAAGTTCAGGAGCAATCGGGAAGCTTCCATTCAACGGGAAAATACCATGATCAAATCCTATAAATGGTATTGAGCCCAATGCATAGGGACCAATAATGATACCGGCAGTGAGTTCGCCTAAAACACCTGGTAGTTTAATTTTTTCAAAAAGCATATTGCCGGCTTTTGCAGCAAATAATATTATACCTATCTGTATAACCAGAATCATCATTTTATGAGTCATAGTTGCATCTTGGCTTTTATCCGATGCAGAAATAAAAGATATGACAAGTAATAAAAAAATCAAAATAAAAACATTTTTCCTCATGAAATCTTATTCTTAACCTCCCATTTTAAAATACTTGAGATTACGGATTCTTTTGAATGACTGTTTATTATTAAATCCAAAGCATCAAGGTCTTTTGCAAACTCAACTATTTTGGACAATATCCTTAAATGAATTATTTCAGAATTGGTACATATTAAAAAGAAAATAAAAGTCTCATCACCGTCAATCGAGTTAAAGTCAACACCGTCTTTGCAGATGCCGATAACAACAACAGTATCAGTCACAGGACAATGCTTCGGATTTCTTGCATGGGGTATGGCTGCCCATTTACAAACGGCAGTTGTATAAAGATTTTCTCTTTCCATCAAAAGTTTTATAAATAAATCCTTATCTTTTATAATTTTATTATCCGAAAGCGGACGGCATAATTGGTTCAATATAAATTCTTTATTTCCTGGTATAATATTATGGATGATCATTTCAGGTTTTATCAGAAGTGATAAATTAAACTGGATTTCACTTTTTTCAAGCAGTAATGTGGTTTCGGATTTAGGATTGATTTCCATCCTGGAAATAAGCCAGTCATTTATTACTGCTTTCATGAATCTCCATTGACTTGCAACCTTTGTTACAGGAATTTCTCCCTTTTTTACCATTCTTAAGACTGTTTTTTCTGAAATCTTTAAATATTTACTTACTTCGGATAGAGTCATGATCTCATTATTCATTGATTTGTCCATTATTGTCCTTTATTGTCCGTCTAAGTACATTATAGTCGCTTAATTTATTTATGTCAATTATTAATTAATAATTTATACTTAAATATGAAGCTGTGTCCCCTATTTTTTATTGAAATATCAAAATAAAAAGATCAAATATCCTTAAGTTAATAGGTCGAATGTCGAATAAGGGATTAACCTAAAAAATTT
>JAFGQB010000007.1 GCA_016935915.1 Spirochaetota bacterium | reverse complement strand
GCTTGCATTAAAAGTTTCAAGATTTTTTGATTTAATATTCAGGGTCTGTCCCTTTATCCCTCTTATAAATCCTGTTGTTTTTCTTATGGCATTTGATGCAATATCGATAAATTTTGTCATCTCTTCTGCAATTTCCCGATGATCTTCAGGCAATACTTGAGGATTATTGATTGATGATTTATATTCTTCTGTAAGTGATTTTAATTCCTCCAGGCTAGAACTGACTGCTGCTAACGGGGTATTCATTTCATGTGCGATCCCTGCTGTCAATCTGCCTAAAGATGCCATCTTTTCAATGATAAGCATTTTCTGCTGATTATCTTTAAGTTCCTGATATGCTTTATCAAGTTCTTTTGACCGCTGTTCAATTTCTTTCACTAATATTGATCCCTTGATTGAACTGCTTAATATGCTTCTTAATCTTTCATATATATTACCGTTTTTGGGTCCAATTTCAAATATCACAAATCCTAATTGTTCTTGTTGAAAATATAAAGGCATTATTACAATATTAAATTTTTTTTCTTCTTTTAAAAATTGAGTCGGGATTAAATCGATTGTGGGAAAACGTATTGCGTCATTTTGCAAATCTATTTTTTTTTCTTCAATATATGCTAAAATGAGATTTGACCATACCGATGGTATTATTTTCTCCTCATATAATGAAAGAAAACATAATTTTATCCCTAACAAAGGAAGCTTTTTTGAAATTTCATTCATCAATATATTTTTATCAAAAATTGTAATTAATTCTTTCTCAATTTCTGATAAGGTTTCTTCCTGCTTTTTCTCAAAATTTGTTTTTCGTTTTTGAATCTGTAAAACTGTATCATTTATTATTATGCTTATCTGTTGAATAAGATTAAGTAATCTGATTATTATTTGATCATCTTTTAAATAAGGAAATATAATTGAATATAAAAAGGAAAAAAATTGATACCATATAATAGTGTTTTCATTATTAATAACAACCGTTTGCATGATTTCTATCAATAACGGAATTAACTTTACACTGTCCTTATCTAAAATATCTTCAAAGAAAAATTCAATCAGCATATCTGCTTTTTTTTCTGAAGAAAAATCGGCAATTATTTTTTCCGCTTCTTTTTTGATTATATTTTTATTATTTTCATACAATTTGTTTATTTTATTTTTAAAGTTAATATTATAAAATTTTAATTTATCATTTTTTATTTCCATTTTTGAAATTAATGGTGAATTACAGCCGCAGGATTGACGTAATACAAGCTTTGATTTTACATATTGATGTAATGGTGTTTTTTCTCCATTTAATATTTTTGTCAGCATTTCAACAGTTTTTTCCCCGATTTGTTCAAAACAGGGGTCTATTGTTGTCAAAGTAGGGATACTTGTGCTTGATAGAGGGTAATCATCAAAACCCGTTACAATAATGTCATTCGGTATTTTTATGCCTCTTTTATTTAAGCAGTTAAGTACTCCATATGCAATAGTATCGCTTACGGCAATAATGGCTTCAATATTTTGTTTTTTTCTATCAAGCAGAAGATTTGTCATTTCCTCACCGATTTCAGGAATCCAGCTTTTACCCGGCAGTGTGGGAGGAGTTACTAAATCCGGATCATACTTTATGTTAAATTCTTTAAGTGTGTCCAGATATGCCCGATATCTTTCATTTGATCCCATATGATTTTCAGGTCCTCTTAAGTATGCAATTTTATTAACTCCGTGGACTTTAATCAAATGGATCATTATTTGACGCAGACCTTCATAACTTTCCATGATAATAATCGGGGTATTTTCCGGATATGAAATTAATCTTAAGCTGTTCGGATCATCTTTTATTTTTTGAAAAAAATCTTTAAATTTTTCTTTTTTAATTGTCCATGCAAATGTGCTTGACCAGTTAATAATGCCGTCGATTTTCGGATTATTTGCAAGATCAATCATTGCATTAATTTGATTGTAATAGTCTCGCGGTCTTCCTGAATAATAAATATCCGGATAGCTGATGAGATTTATATCCTGATTTAGAGCTCCCTGAACCAATCCCTGCCAGTATCTTTCATGATATGAATAATTGATCAAATCTAAAAAAGCGGCGATTGTAGGACGATGTTTGGATTTGTTTTTAATATCCTTATTATTTGTGTTTCTGCTCATACTGAATTATTTGTTCTTACTTAATCAAATTATATCAATATTTTATCAGTTTTAAATATAAATTTGATAAAAATAATTTTTTTAGTTTTTTATTTTTCATCAAAGATAAAGTTTAAATAAATCAAATATTATTAAATTATATATTGATTAACTTCTGATTTTTAAGTATATATTCTGTAAAACAGTTTTAAAGGAATTAATATGGCTCAAAAGGTAAGAGTAAGATATGCTCCCTCCCCTACAGGGTATCAGCATATCGGCGGTATCAGAACAGCTTTGTTTGACTATTTTTTTGCAAAGGCATCAGGAGGCGATTTTATACTGCGTATTGAAGATACCGATCAGACGCGGTCATTTGAAGGAGCACTCGAAGATATTTATGATACATTTGAATGGCTTGGTATTGATTATGATGAAGGTCCCAAAAAGGACGGTCCTTATGCTCCATATATACAATCTCAGAGGGTCGATATTTATAAAAAATATGCAAAGGAGTTGGTTGATAAAGGGCATGCATATTACTGCTACTGTGATTCCGAAAGGCTTGAGAAAGTGAGGAAAGAAAAGGAACAAAATAAAGAACAGCAGGGCTATGACAGAAAATGCAGGGATCTTTCAAAAGAGGAAGAGGAAGATCTTAAAAAGAAAAATCCAAATCCGGTGATCAGATTAAAAGTGCCTCTGGATGGATCTACTGTATTTGAAGATATTATATTCGGAAGGATTGATTTTGACAATAAAACATTGCAGGATTTTGTTCTCTTGAAATCAGACGGATTTCCGACATATCATCTTGCAAGTGTTGTTGATGATCATCTTATGGAAATAACCCATGTTCTAAGAGGGCAGGAGTGGCTGCCATCTGCGGCAAATCACATGCTCTTGTTTAAGGCTTTTAACTGGACACCTCCTGTTTACTGTCATCTTCCGTTGATAATGGGTGAAGACGGGCAAAAGCTTTCTAAAAGACACGGGGCAACACAGGTAATTGAATTTAAAAATCAGGGCTATCTTCCCGAAGCTTTGATAAATTTTGTGATATTGCTGGGGTGGTCTTTTAATGATAAGGATGAAGTGTTCAGTGTGGAACAATTAAAAAAAATATTTACGATAGACAAGATTAATAAATCTCCCGCAGCTTTTAATTATTCCAAGTTAAAATGGTTCAACGGTTTATATATCAGGAACATGGACAATGAAAAACTTTTAAATCTTATTATCCCTTATTATAAACAAAAATCAATGATTTCAGAAAATGTTACAGAAGATGAAATTCAGATTTTAAGAAAAATTGTACCATTGATAAAGGAGAGAATTGAGATTTTAGCAGATGCTCCACAGATCAGTTTTTTTATGTTCGGTGAACTTCCTGAATATAAAAACTGGGATATGATAATACCTAAAAATGTTGAAAAAAAGACAGTGATAAATATTTTGAATGATGCAAAAGAGATATTGTATAATTTAGGCAGCCAAAAGGATGAAGACCTCCAGCATCAATTGTATGAGCTTACAGCAAAACATGGTGTCAAAGCAGGTGCTGTTTTTATGCCGATAAGGATTGCGCTGACCGGGACGAACAAGAGTCCTGATCTTTTCCCTGTTATGAATGCTTTAGGCAGGGACAAAGTGATGTTCAGACTTGAAAAAGCGGTTGAAAAGCTTAAAAATTAATTTATCTAATTAACTTCATCCATTATATATATTTTGTCATAGATTGACATGATATAATCTTTTTCATTATCATAGGAGATTTCATCGATCCAGACGTCAATTTTGATATTGTTTTTATCGAGTTTAAAAAGAATTGAATCAAATATAAATTTATTATTGAAATTTATCTCCACATAGGTTACGACATGTCTCACTTTAACGCTTTTTAACAGCACCTCTTCGTTTTTTAAGAATTTCATCTGATATTTGCTTAAATATTCGGTCATTGAAGAATTGAT
>JAFGQB010000066.1 GCA_016935915.1 Spirochaetota bacterium | reverse complement strand
CATTCATAAAAGAATCACAAATTTTTGCTAAACTATTAGAACTTTTAACCATTTATCAATAATCACAAAAATAATAATTGAATTATACAATTACGTCATGTGTATCATATGATTTTTAAAAAAATAATCGTAAAATAAGTAAAAAAAAATTAATAATTATTTTGACAAAAACAATTTATATAATTATAATGTAAAAAATGAATAAAATCGATAATAAAAATAGAAAGTATCTGGAAATTGCTGAACAATTAAAAAACGATATAATCTCAGGTAAATATAAGATAGGCAATAATATTCCCTCGATAAGAAAATTAGCTCAAAAATATAACATCAATCAATTAACAATGAGCAAAGTTACAGCTTATCTATCAAGTCTTGGTTTTTTAAACATTATACAAGGATCAGGATGCAAAGTTGTCTATGAAGACAATAAATTTAAAAAACATTCAATTGTAATGCTTGTCAATAAAGAAAAAAAAAATTTAGAACTTCCAATAAATTATTTTTTTAAAGATGTTTATATGGCATTTTTAATGATAATGAATAATAAAAATTATAATGCGACATTCATTTCATATCAAAATGATGACTCTTGTGTTAATAAAGAATTCAGTGATAATATCAAAAATGTGGATGGCTTTATTATTCTGGGAGATTTGCCTCTCTGTTATTATAAATATTTAGAAAAAAATGATATACCTGTAGTATTAATTGATAAAAAAATTCCTGAAAATTATAAATCCAGAATCGGTACCATAAATATTGAAATGAAAAAATTTGAGGAAGCGATTAATTATCTTATTTCCTTAGGTCATATAAAAATGTTATATTCTATTGATAACGAAATACATCCTGGTATTATATTTAACCATAGATTAAATATAATAAAAAATACTTTAGACAACTGGCCGGGTAATATTCCTTTTAAGCTTGAAATTTTTAAATTTTCACCAAATAATAAAGAAAGTGAATCAAAACTTCTTGATCTTATAAATAAAGGCTTTAGCGCATCATTATGTTATAATGATATTTCTGCACTTAATTTATACTCTTTATTAAATTCATTGAATATTAAAATCCCAAATGATTTTTCCGTAATCGGAATAGATGATATTTTCCCTGCTAAACTGGCTATTCCTCCATTAACTACACTGAGAGTTGACAGCTATAAATTAGCAATGAAAGCAATCAATATTTTAGAACACTTCGCATCAGACAATAAACAAAAAAAAATTTTCGATTCTATAGAATCTGAATTCATAATAAGAAAATCAACATATATTAAGAAATAAATAGAATCAAATAAATAAAATTTTTATAATAATCCGATATTTAAAAAAAACTTTTCAATATTAACTATTTAAATTTAAAAATTAATTAACTTAAAAAAATCTTTATAATAATTTAGGTTTAAAATACAGGATACTCAAAGGAGGCAAAGTAATATTTAAAGAAAAAGGTTGATAATCCCAATTAATGCTGTCTGACCAAAATCCACCACTGTTTCCAACACCCCCTCCTCCGAATTCAACTGCATCGGAGTTTAATATCTCCTGCCAGTGGCAGTAAAAGGGAACTCCCACTTTATAATTATGTCTGACAATAGGCGTAAAATTTGCAACTATTAATATAACCTCTTCTCTATTAAAACCTTTTCTTAAAAAACTTACAACTGACCCCTCCCAATCATTGCAGTTTACCCATTGAAAACCATTACTATCAAAATCAATTTCATATAAACCTGGATTTTGTTTATATATTTTGTTTAATTCTTTAAAAAAATTTTTTAATTTTCTATGTCTTTCCCAGTCTAATAAATTCCAGTCTATACTCTGATTATGATTCCATTCACTCCATTGTCCAAACTCTGTACCCATAAATAAAAGTTTTTTCCCCGGATGAGCATACATAAAACCAATTGCTAATCTGGTATTTGCAAATTTCTGCCAGTCATCTCCCGGCATTTTACTGATAATAGAACTTTTACCGTGAACTACTTCATCATGTGATAGAACAAGGATAAAATTTTCAGTATATGCATAGATCATTGAAAAGGTTAAATTATTATGATGATATTTCCTATAAATAGGATCTTTTGATATATAAGTTAAAAAATCATTCATCCATCCCATATTCCATTTCAAGCCAAAACCAAGACCGCCTAAATAAGTCGGTCTTGAAACACCTATCCATGCAGTTGATTCTTCCGCTATCATCAAAACATCAGGATGTTCTAAATAAACCTGTTCATTTAATTTTTTTATAAAATCAATTGCATCTAAATTTTCATTGCCTCCATATTTATTTGGAATCCATTCACCAGGATTTCTTGAATAGTCTAAATAAAGCATTGATGCAACTGCGTCTACCCTTAATCCGTCAATATGATAATAATCAAACCAAAAAAGCGCACTTGATATTAAAAAATTCTTCACTTCATTTCTGCCGTAATTAAATATCAAAGTATCCCATTCCTTATGATAACCTAATCTTGGATCATCATGTTCATAAAGTGAAGTTCCGTCAAATTTCGCAAGACCGTGTTGATCATTTGGAAAGTGCGCAGGAACCCAGTCAAGTATTATTCCTATGCCGTTTTGATGCATCTTATCAACAAAATAACTGAAATCTTCACAATTTCCATGTCGTGATGTCGGCGCAAAATATCCTGTGACCTGATATCCCCAGCTTCCGTCAAAAGGATGTTCCAAAACAGGTAAAAGTTCTATATGTGTATAACCCATATCTAAAACATAATCAACAAGCTGATCAGCTAAATCTCTGTAATTTAAAAAATTATTCTCTTCATCTCTTTTCCAACTTCCGAGATGAAGCTCATAAATTGACATTGGATTTGTCAGCATGTTACTTTTTTTTCTCTTATCCAAATAGATTTCATCATTCCATTTATATTTGGATAATTTATAAACCTTGCTAGCTGTTTTTGGTCTCAATTCACACATAAATGCATAAGGGTCTGTTTTTTGAACCAATGCATCATTTTGTGTTTTTATTTCATACTTATAATTTTCACCCTCCACAAGATCTGGAATAAATAATTCCCATATACCGCTTGATCCTCTGTTTCTCATTTGATTATATCTGCCGTCCCAGTGATTAAAATCTCCTATGACACTGACTCTTTTTGCATTTGGCGCCCAAACGGCGAAGTGAACACCTTTAGTTCCCTCATGTTCTATAAGATGGGAACCTAGCTTTTCATAACTTTTGAAATGGTTGCCTTCGGATAAAAGATGAAGATCAAAATCCGTTAAAACAGTGCCATATTTATACGGATCATTTAAATGCCAGTTGTGATTTTCTGAATTTGTTATTTTAAAATTGTAATCAGGTTTATCAGTTATATCTAATACAATTTCAAAAAAACCGTCCTTATGAATTTTAACCATATTAAAAGTTTTGTTTTTAATTACCAATTCTACTTTTTCTGCTACAGGAAAAAATGCCCTGACAACAGATTTTAACTGATTTTTAACTTTAACCTGATGAAATCCCAAAACCTCAAAAGGATCCCAATGATATGAATAAATGATTCTATTAAGCTGTTCTTTTGAAACTGTTGAAGTCATACTAATTTTTAAAATAAAAAATGATTAATAGCAATAAATTTAATTATTTTTTAAAAATTTTTATTAAATTATCAGAAATATAATTAATATCATTTAATGTTAATTTTGAATATAAAGGCAGAGTTATTTCATTCTTATACATTTCATAACAATTAGGAAAATATTTGATTGAATATCCTAATTTTTTATAAAAGGAATGCATTACAACTGGGATAAAATGTACATTGGTAGATATACCGGCATTTGCAAGTTTTTCAATTAATTTATTCCTATTTTCCTCATTGAAATTTTTAATTCTCAATGGATACAAATGAAAAGAGTTTTTTTTATTTTTATCATTGAAAGGAGGCAATATAAAATTATCAAAATTTAATTTTTCATTATAGCAATTAAATAGTCTTTCCCTTATATTTAACATTTGATCATATCGCCTTAACTGTGCAAGTCCTACTGATGATGCTATATCTGTCATGTTATATTTAAATCCGGCACATTTAATGTCATATTTCCATCCTCCAGTTTTCATTTTTGCATATGCGTCCTTGGACTGTCCGTGAAGCGACAGCTTCATTAGATCATTATAAATTTCATCAGATGAATAATTTTTATAACCGTTGAATGTTACTGCTCCTCCTTCTGCAGTGGTAAGATTTTTTACAGCATGAAATGAAAAACATGTAAAATCTGCAATAGTGCCCAATTTTTTGCCCTTATATTCTGCGCCAAACGAATGAGCAGAATCTGCGACAATTAATGGCCGGTCAAGAAGAGCCTGTTTTGTTTTTCTATCAGGATGGTAAAATTTAAAATTATCCAATACTTCTTTTATCTCATCATAATCACAAGGCCATCCAGCTATGTCAACAGGGATCACTGCCTTTGTTTTTTTTGATAAGGCTTTTTTAATGGCTTGAGGATCAATATTGAAACTTTCTTTTTTTACATCAACAAATACAGGCTTTGCTCCGACATGGATAATTACATTTGCGGTGCTTGCAAATGTATAAGGTGTTGTTATTACTTCATCGCCTTTTTTAATGTCAAAAAGTCTTAATATCAATTCAAGACAGGCTGTTGCAGAATTTAAGCAGACGGTTTTTGAAGAATTACAGTAATCTGATATATTTTTTTCGAACAATTTGGTTTTAGGACCTGTTGTAATCCATCCTGATTTTAATGCATCTATTACTTCATTTATTTCTGCATTTGTTATGTCAGGAGGAGAAAAATCAATCTTTCTAATGCTCATTTACTAAACCCTGGTATTCCGGTACATATTTCTTGATGACTTTTTTAATAACTTCATGATCATATGACATAATTGCTTTTTTAATCTCCTGGATCATATTATTCAATTCCGCACTGCTTGTTATAATTTCTTTTTCATCTGAAATGAATAATTTATCGAATTTAGTTTTTAGGATAAATTCTGTATCCGTCAATATCTCTTCATAGAGTTTTTCACCGTCTCTTGCACCGGTATATTCAATTTTAATGTCCTCAAGATTTGAACCGTACAATCTTATCATATTTTTTGCAAGATCCAATATTTTAACAGGCTTTCCCATATCCAGTACAAAGATTTTTCCGGTTTTCATTGTGCCAGATTTTAAAACCAATCTTGCTGCCTCTCTTATCGACATAAAAAATCTGGTCATATTTGGATCTGTTATTGTAACAGGACCGCCTTTCTCGATCTGTGTCTTAAAAGTAGGCACAACACTTCCTCTTGAACCTAAAACATTGCCGAATCTTGTTAATGAATAAAATGTATCTGAATATATTTGTGATAATGAAATAATTATTTTTTCACATATCCTTTTAGAAGCTCCCATAATAGAAGTTGGATTTACAGCTTTATCAGTTGATACCAAAATAAATTTATCGACTTTTTCTTCACCTGCCAAAAGTGCTATATTATATGTACCTATTACATTATTTCTTAATGCCTCATCAGGACACTTTTCCATTAATGGCACATGTTTATGAGCAGCGGCATGAAATATCATATCAGGTTTAAACTTATTTAACACATACTTTAACTTATTATAATCCGTAATATCACCGATAACATAATCAAATTTTTTATTACCATTAATTTTATGAATCAGATCATGAATTGAATTCTCTCCATGACCATAAATAACAACTTTAGTGATCGGTAATTCAAGAAGCTGCTTAACCAATTCTGATCCGATAGATCCTGCTCCGCCTGTAACAATTATAGTTTTATCTCTATAATAACCTGATATTTTTTTAATATCAAAACTGACTTCTTCTCTACCGAGAAAGTCAGATGGTTCAAAGTCTCTTATCTGTTTGATTTTAACATCGCCTTCAATTATTTCTGAAAGACCCGGGACAATTTTGATCCTTACATCACAACCGTTTATGCTATTAATAATTTTTGAAATAAGATTATTATGTGCTGACGGAATTGCAATTAAAACATCATCGATTTTATATTCTTCAATTATACATTTTGCTTTATCAATTTTTTCTAATATTTTAAAATCAAGTATTTTACCCGATTTATAATCATCCAAAAAACCGATGAGATTATATTTATTGTATAATTTTTCATTATTGATATACTCATTGGCTATCATCAAGCCTGCCTCACCGGCGCCTATAATTATAAGATTTTTTTTTCTCATAAAATTATTCTAATTAAAAATATCAGCAGCGCATTAATTATTATAGTAAGAATAATAACTGCTTTTATAAATTATATCGGATTTTTTACAAAATTTGTTATAATAAAAAATATTAAAAAAAATATTGATTTTTTTTAATTATCTTTTATAATTTATTAATTTATTCAAAAGATATAATCAGAGGAGTAATTATATGAAAAGAGTTTATATTATCTTTGTATTAATAATTTTATTAACAATCTGCAAAAAACAAACATCTGATAAAACAGAAGAAAAAAAAGATGATAATGTTCTTGTTGAAAATGTAACACAATATATGAAATACAGTGCATGGGCATATGCGCTTGAAGAAGACATAGGGAAAAAACCCAATGAGGTAAAAGATAAAAAATTATTAAACTTTGGTAATGCTGTTATCGTTAAGATTTCAAAAAAAATAAACGGTAAAACATATTATAAAATTCAGTTACCTGACAACAGTGAATACTGGACTTTACAGGATAATCTGGCAAAAAAATTCATAGTAATAAATAAAGAAGACGTTAAGTGTTATGAAAATCCTGATGATACATATATTTCAAAAATCAAGCTACAGCCCGGTGACTATGGCACATTGCTCCAGGAAGGAACTGATGATTGGATAAAAGTCGAATTCGGCGCTTACAGATCCATTCAAGATGACCAGGAGAGAAAATGGGTTGGAGTAAAATGGATAAAAGACGGTTATACCACTGATATAACTGTTGCTCATCAAGCTTATTATCTTTATTTAGCCAATTATAATTTGATTCAACAAAAAAATAAAACAGAAGCAATTAAATATTTAAAAGAAGCGCTGGATGTTCAGGGAGGTGTTGAAACAGAAATAACTCCTCTAATTAAAGAAACAATAGCTCAATTGGAAAGCCAGCAATAATTTAATAAAAAAAAGGGAGGGTACTCAATCCTAAAGGTTATAATAGATTTTAGACTTATTGGACACCTCCTTTTGAAATATTAATAATCTGTTATTTTATTTGTTTGGAAATAAAATCAACAATTCCAATAAATTTAATAAAAGCCCATATACTGCCAATAATAAATAATATTGAAGCAGGAAAACTCCACCATTTTTCACCTAAAAAAATAATAGAAGGATCAGGGGGTACTTCATCTTTATTATATTTTTTTTTAATTTTTGAATGATACCATAATTTAATATTAAGAGCTCTTAATATTAATCTGAAGATTATTAAAAAAATTATAGACAATATAGCGGAAATCTCGAGAAATAAAGTTATCGGAAATAAATTATCATTTGAATTTTGATATATTTGTATGATAAATATTACTGGAACTACACCTATAATTAAACCCGCAATACACCATGTCTGTAAAAACAAAATATAATCTTCAATATTATTTGTTTTTATCAATTGTTCTTTATTTAAAACAAGCAAATATTTTTTACTGCTGTATACAAATAATATTGAAAACGGATATACACAGATCATTGTTAAGCCTAAATAGCTTAATTGAGTAAAAATCCAGCCTCCAATTGATATACAAAAAGAAGTCCATGAATATAAAATTTGGCTATTTTTAAAAAAATTTTGATAAAAATCATGTATCAGATGTAAAATAAAGATAACAAAAAAAAATATAAAAAAAGGATATATTGGAATTTTCAAATCTTTTTTTTGTTTTAAAAATATAAAATTTGCATGTTTTATTAAAAAATAACTAAAAATTACTGATAGCAATGTTAATAAAATAAAATTTAGTAAGATTATAAAACCTATCTTAAAAGATATAAATTGAAAAATACTGTTTTTATTTAAACAATCAATCTCTTTTTGAATATAATCCAAGTCTTCAAAATTATAACTGCTTTTTAATTCATTATAAATATTTTCTTTAATATAAAAGTATTTTTTTTCCAAGTGTTGAATTTTTTCCCTCTCTTCAATATAGTTAGTTTTTAGATAGTTAAGCTGATTATATATAATTTGTTGTGATCTGTGGAATTCAATTTGTTTGTCAATAAAATTTAAAATATCATGTTCATTTTTACCTGCTTTAGGATAAATAATTAATGATCTGATAATATGGCTGCCAAATGTTAATAATATCGCAAAAATGAAAATAACCAAATAATATCTATTTGGGAAAAATTTGTTTTCCATAATATTAATTTAAATTATAATAAATATTTTTTTTAAATTTTTCAATTTATTATTTAAAAAAAATAAATTTTTAATTTTTTTTGTGAAAAAAATCACATTATAGTTGATTATTTTAAAATAATATGTTATAATAATAAAAATAAAACAAATAAGAATTCACATTTATGAATATTAATAAGAACATAATAATAAGACTTTCTAAATATAAAAATTCTTTAAAAAAATTAAAAACCTTTGGTTTTAAAAAAGTTTTTTCTGATAATATAGCTGATTCTATCGGTGTTACTCCTTCTCAGGTAAGAAAAGATTTTTCAGTTTTTGGCATTCCAGGCAATAAAAAAGGAGGATACACTGTAGATGAATTGATTGAAGAATTAAATAAAATTTTAGGAAAAAATGAAATAAATAAAATAATAGTTGTAGGAGCAGGTAATTTAGGTACCGCACTAATCAAATATGAAATTTTTAGAAAGGAAGGTATTAAAATAGTTGCAGGTTTTGACATTGATCCAGACAGAATTGATGAAAACTCCCCTATTCCTATCTTTCATATTAACAAATTATCAGATTTTATAAAATCAAATGACATCCATATAGGAATAATCACTGTTCCTGAGAACGCCGCACAATCTGTTTTCGATATAATGATAACTTCAGGAATAAAAGGAGTATTAAACTTTTCACCGTTTCTTTTAAAAAGTTCAGAAGAAGTTGTAATAAACAATATTTACCTTCAAACAGAACTAGAGAGTCTTATTTATTATGTAAATGCATTAAAAAGAAATTAATTAGGAGTTTTTAATGGAAGATAACAATTTAAATTATATTGAAAATGCAATTTTTGAAGGAGTTGAAGACATTAAATTATCTGAAGAACTTATGGAACATATTGAAAAATGGAAGGATAAACCGGGTAATTTAATCATGATTCTTCACAGGGTACAGCAAATATTCGGATATATCCCATTAAATGTGGCGGTTAAAATCGCTAAAGAGTTAAATATACACCTTGCCAAAATTTATGGAGTAATTACATTTTATCATTTCTTTAAAACCGAAAAACCAGGAAGACATAAAATTTCTATTTGCATGGGTACTGCATGTTATTTAAAAGGTGCAGAAAAAATATCAGATGAATTACAGGAGTTACTTGGAATTGAAATAGGACAAACCACAAAAGACGGTTTATTTACTCTGGAAACAGTAAGATGTATAGGCTGCTGCGGTTTAGCTCCTGTGATGACCATCGATGATGAAGTTTATGGAAATCTTAAACCGGAAGATATAGCAGGAATAATATCAAAATATACAAACATAAAAACAGGAGTATAAACATGAAAAAAAAATTTAATTCTTTAAAAGAATTTTATTCATATCAAAGTAATAACACAATTATGAAAAGTAAAATATTAGTAGGCTATGGTTCATGCGGTATTGCTGCAGGTGCAGATAAAGTTTATGATACTTTTGAATCAGAGATTATTAAAAGATCTTTAAAAGATATTGAATTAATAAAAGTAGGCTGTCTTGGATTGTGCTTCTCGGAACCTAATGTTGAAATAATTATTAATGGTTTGCCTGACATACTTTATGGTAAGGTAGATGAGAAATTTGCTGTCAGAATAATCGATGAACATATAATCAATAAAAATATAATAAACCATAATTTATACGACAAACCATATATAGATCTATTTAATAATAAGGAGTCTTAAAAATGAATAACAATGTAATTTTAGTCAGCAATAATTCTCCTCATTTGTATGACAAATTTCAAAAATTATTGACTGAAAAAAATCTGATAAATAAATATCAATTAAAAAAATTCAATACTTTTGGTTTAAACACTTACACTTCAATAATCAAAATTTATCCAGATAAAATAATATATGTTGATAGTTTAGAAAATGATATTGAGGAAATTGTTAATGATCATCTTATAAATGGGAAAATAGTCAAAAGATTATTATATAAAAATGAACATAAAAATTATTTAAAATCAGGACCTTTGCCGATTTATCATAAGCAATTACGTCTTGTATTGAGAAACAGCGGTTTAATCGATCCAGAAAGCATTGAATCTTATCTATCAAGAGAAGGATATCGAGCTTTGGCAAAAATTTTAAACAATACCACTCAGGATAATGTGATTGATGAGATAAAAATATCCGAACTAAGAGGCAGAGGAGGCGCTGGTTATCCGACATGGCTTAAATGGAATTTTACAAAACAGGCTCAGTCAGATATTAAATATATAATATGCAATGCTGATGAAGGCGATCCTGGAGCATATATGGATAGAAGTGTTTTAGAAGGTGATCCTCATTCAGTTATTGAAGGTATGATTATTGCCGCATTTACCGTTAATGCCAATAATGGGTTTATTTATATAAGAGCCGAATATCCATTGGCAATCAAAAGACTTGAAAAAGCAATAAAAGATGCCAAAGAATATGGTTTTTTGGGTAAAAATATTTTAGGAACAAACTTTTCTTTTGATATTGAAATAAGATTGGGTGCAGGAGCATTTGTTTGCGGAGAGGAAACCGCTTTAATATCCTCTATAGAAGGCAACAGAGGGATGCCCAGGCCAAGACCTCCTTTTCCTTCCACAAAAGGTTTATGGGAAAAACCAACTGTCATTAATAATGTTGAAACTTTAGCAAACATTCCGCTGATTATTTTAAAAGGAGGGGACTGGTATAATAAAATAGGAACTGAAAAATCAAAAGGTACAAAAGTTTTTGCACTCACTGGAAAGGTAAAAAACTCAGGTCTTGTAGAAGTGCCTATGGGTACTTCATTAAGAGAGATTATTTACGATGTCGGCGGCGGAATCCTTAATGACAATAAATTTAAAGCGGTACAAACAGGAGGTCCATCAGGAGGAGTAATACCTGAAGATAAACTTGATACACCAATAAGTTATGAAAGCTTAAACGAGCTTGGTTCAATCATGGGTTCAGGTGGAATGATCGTAATGGATCATACTGACTGCATGGTCGATGTATCCAAATTTTATCTGCAATTTTCAGTTGATGAATCATGCGGAAAATGTTCCCCATGTCGAATAGGGGGAAGACAGATGCTTGATCTTTTAACAAATATATCAGAGGGAAAATCAGATGAATCGATAATAGAAAAAATTGAAGCTATTAGTTCTGCCATGCAGAAGGCTTCTCTTTGCGGTCTTGGACAGACAGCACCTAATCCTGTTATATCGACATTAAAATATTTCAAAGATGAATATATAGATCATATTGTAAATAAAAAATGCATTTCCGGAAAATGTAAATCTCTTATTGTTTTTGAAATAGATAAAAACAACTGTATCGGGTGCCACTTATGCGCAATAAAATGCCCGGTTAATGCGATATCCGGTGGAAAAAAAGAAATTCATTATATAGATCAAAATAAATGTATAAAATGCGGACTATGTTTTGATGCATGTAAATTCAATGCAGTAATAAAGTCTTAATCTATTATTAAATAAGGAGATTATATATGCCTATAAAAAGCGAAACAATTACAATAAAGATAAATGATAAAAAAATAAAAGTTCCTAAAGGTACAAGCATTTATAAAGCGGCAGCTTTATCGCAAATAAAAATACCGTCATTGTGTTATCATCCGGATTTAAAAGCTAACGCAGCATGCGGTTTGTGCATAGTAAAAATAAAAGGGATGAATAAAGTTGTAAGATCATGTGCTACTGAAGCACAGGAAGGTATGGAGATCATAACGCATGATAAAGAGCTTTATGAAACCAGAAAAACAGTTATAGAATTGATATTGTCAAATCATCCTGATGATTGTCTTTTCTGTCAGAGAAATCAAAATTGCGAGCTTCAGAGATTAGCATCGGAATTCGGAGTAAGAGAATCAAGGTTTAATAAAAGGTTAAAAGAAATTCAGAAAGACATATCAACAACTTCCTTGATCATAGATCCTCAAAAATGTGTGAATTGCGGAAGATGTGTTGAAGTATGTCAAAATGTTCAGGATGTATGGGCAGTTGAATTCATAGGCAGAGGCTTTGACATGAGTATAGCTCCTGCAGGAAATTTAAAATTAAACAACAGCCCATGTATTAAATGCGGGCAATGCAGCGCCCACTGCCCTGTAGGCGCTATTGTAGAAAAAGATGAAGTTGAAACAGTAATTTCGGCATTAATGGATAAAAATTTATATCCAGTTGCACAGATAGCCCCGGCAGTCAGAGTTTCATTCGGAGAGGCTTTTAAATTTGATTCAGGTGATGTAATCACGAAAAAATTATATGCATTATTAAGAAAAATCGGGTTTAAAGCTGTATTTGATACTAATTTCAGTGCAGATTTGACAATTATGGAAGAAGCCAATGAATTCGTTAGAAGATTTAAAAAAAATCCCGAATCACTTCCTCTGGTAACATCATGTTGTCCTGCATGGGTTGATTATCTGGAAAAATATTTCCCGGATATGATCGATCATTTTTCAACTGCAAAATCCCCTCATGAGATGATGGGAGTTTTATCAAAAACCTATTTCCCGAAAATAAAAAAAATTGATCCTTCCAGGATATTCATGGTTTCTATTATGCCATGTACCGCAAAAAAATATGAAATAACAAGATCAGATGAAATGTTTGCAAGTGGATATCAGGATATCGATGTTGTTTTGACTACAAGAGAACTTGTAAGGATGACAAAATCAGCAGGTATTGATTTCGACAACATCGAAGAAGAAGAATCAGATCTAATTTTAGGTTCATATACAGGTGCAGGTACGATTTTTGGAGCTACAGGCGGTGTCATGGAGGCAGCTTTAAGAACTGCATATAATCTGCTTACCGGAGAAGATTTACCGAATGTTGATTTTAAGGATGTAAGAGGACTTGAAGGTATAAAAGAGGCAGAAATAGACATTAATGGCACAAAAATAAAAGTAGCAATAGCTCACGGAATAGGTAATGTGAAGGATGTACTGGAAAGAGTTAAAATTGCAAAAATCAATAATCATGAGATCCCATGGCATTTTATTGAAGTAATGGCATGCCGAGGGGGCTGTGTAGGAGGCGGTGGACAGCCTTACGGAGTTACAGATGAAGTAAGAAAGAAAAGGACAGATGGTATTTATACCGATGATAAAAAACAGGTATTCAGATGTTCACACCAAAACCCGTATATAGTGAAATTATATGAAGACTTTTTAGGGGAACCAAACAGTAAAAAAGCACATCAACTGCTCCACACTAAATATAAAGCAAGACCTTTATATATGAAATAATTATAAATCAAAGAATGATAATTACAGATTGATTATCATTCTTTTTTTTTAAAAAAATATATATATTACTATTACCAGTTTTATTATAATTTCATAAAATATTATTTTTCAATATAATTGCAATTCACTTTTAAAATTTAGAAAATTCTTTAAAGTATATAAAAATGGTGCCACAATTAAGCAAATGAGAAATTTTGTTGCTTTTTATCAAACAAACTTTAGTCTATAATTATCCATTTAAACCTATATATATTTAAATTTGAAAATAATTAATATTTTTATGTTGTTTATTAACAATTTTCTATACTTTTCTTCTAATTAT
>JAFGQB010000065.1 GCA_016935915.1 Spirochaetota bacterium | reverse complement strand
TTATTTCATAATATCAGCAATATTTCTCTATATTTTATATAAAGGACATAAGGAAACACGTCAAATTGATTATCAAACTTCCTCTACAATGCTGCAGAACATTTTATATGCCAACTTCGGACTTGTTTTTTATTTAATAAAATTTGTGCTTCCTTTTAAATTGTCAAACTGCTATCCACTTCCGGATAAATATTGGGGGCAGCCGATGCTTACGCTTTTTCGTCTGGCGCCTCTCTTGGTTTTGGGCTTGATAATATTTATAATTTGGAAAAGAAAAAATAAAAAATTGGTTTTTGTTTCCCTTTTTTATTTTTTAAATTTGCTTATTGTTTTACAGCTGACCAGAACCGGTCCTGCTGTTGTTGCTGATCGATACTCGTATATACCGCTGATCGGAGTTACATATTTAGTAAGCGATAAATTCTTTGATTTTTTTGACAGGCAAAAAAATAAAATATTCAGGATTGGATTGATTTCAATTTCAGCCGCAGTTGTTTTATTGTTATCATTTTTAACTTGGAACAGATGCGGTGTTTGGAAAAACAGTTATACACTATGGAACGATGCAATTAAAAAATATCCGAACACCTTTGTTGCTCATAATCATATGGCGATCTACTATCAGCAGGAAAAAAACTATGATATGGCTATTAAGCATTTTAACAAAACCATAGATATAGAACCTCAGTATTATGGTCCTTACAACAATCTCGGAATAATCTATCATGATAAAAAAGAATATGAAAAAGCAATAGAATATTATAATAGAGGAATAATGTTGAATCCTTATTCGCATCAGCAGTATTATAATCTAGCATATGCATATCACAAGCTGAACAAGCTTGATGATGCTGTTATTAATTATAAAAAAGCCATAGACTTAAGAAAAAATTATTTAAGCGCTATTAATAATCTTGCACGGGCGCTGATGGATCAAAAGAAATTCATCGAAGCAGAATCATATATAAAGCTTGCCATCAAATATAATCCTGATTATCCCCATGCATATCTGGCTTACGGTGATCTTTACCTTGAACAGGGCAAATACAATGAAGCCGAGGAATATTATAAAAAAGTTGATATATTAATCCCTGATAATCCTTTGGCAGGTAACAAACTGGCAGTTCTTTATACAGTTAAAAAAGATTATGATAAAGCAATTGGAATACTCAACGGCATAATAGAAAAGGATCAAAAAAACATTCAGGCTAATTTACAGCTTGCAAAAATCTATAAACAATTGAATAATCAGGAAAAATTTAAATTTTATTTTAATAAAGTTATGGAAATTGATCCGTCTGATAAAGATGTTTTGGAATTTAAAAAACAAATAGATTTAATAAAGTAATTATCTGACGGAAAAATCAGCTATTACCGGCAGATGATCGGAACCTTTTAAGGAACCTAAAAATTTATTATACAATTCTATCTCCTTTTGATAAAGAACATGATCTATGGTAATTCTAAGAAAAGCTGGCATGGAAGCTGGCCATGAAGGCTGTAATCCGAATTTGTCCATGCTATTAATAAGTTCTGCATTTTTTACAAGATATTGAAATTCTTTCTGCCAGATTGTGCTGTTAAAATCGCCAATTAATAACACAGGATTTGATTGATTTTTTATATAATCAGAAAGCAGGATAAACTGTTTATCCCTGCCAAGTTTCCTGTTTTTATTTATTGGAGAATAGGGATGTGTGCCAATTACAGAGATTATTTTACCATTAATCTTAATATCAATCTGTAAGGAAGGGCATGTCCATTTTTCAAAGATAATTATTTTAATGTCATTTTCAGGTTTTATTTTGCTGAACAATGCAATACCGTTATCAGGTTCATCATCGTTCGGATTGTCGGAATAATTTGAATATGCGAAATCCTTTAATCTTTCCTTATAAAGTCTGAAAGTATTCGGAGAAACTTCGGCAAGAATAACAATATCAGGTTTTATTTCACTAATGTAATTTGTGTTTTTAGTGATATTGTTTTTATACCAATATATATTATAGAACATTGTCCTTATACCTTCTTTTTTTTCAATATAAGGTTTATGTTTAACAAAATAATTGATTTTTATTGGATTTAAAAAACTTAAATTTATGAATAAAGAAATAATTGAAAGAGTAAAAAGAAAAAATCTTCTAAAAAATAAAAATAAAACATTAAGGGCTATTACTGAAATTATATAATGTATCCTGAAATGAGTAAAAATATCAAAAATCCAGAATATATCTTTAAAAATACTGATCATTGGCAAAACCATTAGAATAATCATTATACTTATTAGACAGAAGTTAAGGATCAGAAAATATTTTGGAATATTCTTATTAATATGTTTTTTGTTCATAGTTTATATAGATTTTTTTAATTTTTTATTTTCTCATTATATATGCAATTATAAATATCTTCAAAATTTTTACAAACTTTTAATCTTTTATCTATTTTATAATTACCTTGTATCAGATATGAACTTAAATATGGCAGCATTATTTTGTCGCTTTGTTTATCGCCTATCATAAAACTTTTATATATATCTATGTTGTATTTTGATAATGCCCTTAAAATCATACCCGGTTTTGGTTTTCTTAATAGACTGTCCTTATTATAACGCTTTATTTTTCCGTTTTCTAAATAAGGGCAAAAAAACATATCCAAGATTTTAATATCGATTTTTTGAAACTCGTTTACAACATGATTGTGAAATTCAAAATAATGCTTTATATTAAATATCCCTCTTGCTATGCCTGATTGATTTGTAATAATAATGAATTCATAGCCATGTGCTTTTAGCTTGTTAAGAACAGGAATGAAATTTTCATTTATCTCAAGATGATGTTTTTTGTGTGGGAAACCAATGGTGTTTATTAAAACGCCGTCTCTGTCCAAAAAAGCTATTTTTTTCTCTTCCTGTTTTTTTTTGCATATAGAGTAAGGGATGCAATAAATGTTATAATTGTTCATATAAAAAAAATTAAAAAAATCCCGGGATTCAAATATTTCACGAAAATGCTTTTTTAAAATTTTTTGACTGCAAATATAAAGCTCTGATGCAGTGTAGCAGTCTTTTGCTTTTTCCTTAAAAGAATAATGTATTGCATTATAATTTTCATCAATATTTATTAAATTTTTATTTCTGATTTTTTCCTTATAATATATCAGTGTAACAATGCTGTTTTTTTTGTATTCACTCATTAAAAGTTTTATTGCTTTTATATTTATATTGACAGTATTTATTATAAAGATTCCTTTTTTTTCATTTGATATATTCATATTTTCAATTAGAAATAATTTTTGTTTTGAATTTGATCTGTGCTTTTTAAATTGTTCTAACAATAATTTATCTTTAATAAAAATTTCATTGAAATGTAATTTATTTAAAGTTTGAATAAATTTTTGTGTTTTTTTACCCGAATGTGATGTCAATAATACGGCATTCATAAAAGTTAATCAGTAATATATCATTTTTTTTAAATTGTAAATATATTCCGCTTTGAAATTTTTGTAAAATCACTTTACAATTTTTATAAAACATGTTAATTATTTTATAAAGTTATATATTTTTATAAAAAAAAATCATATAAATATGAAGAGAAATTACCTCAAAACATAAAAAAATTATTTTTGAATAATAATTTCTTTACATAATAAAATTATTTTTTATAATAACATAAGATAAATTTTGTTAAATTATTTATATAAGGAAAATTTAATGCAAAATCTTCAGGAAATAACAAATGATTTAAGGAAAACAATTTTAAAGATGGCTCATAGAGCAGGTAGTGCTCATGTAGGCTGTTCATTTTCAATTGTTGATATCATTGCAACTTTATATTTTGAAGTCATGAATGTGACTGACGGGGAAGACAGGGACCGATTTATCCTGAGCAAGGCGCACTCATCTATGGCTCTTTACAGCACGCTTGCAAAAAGAGGTGTCATTGAACCAAAACTCCTGGACGGATATCATGTTGATCATGGCACTATTCCAGGGCATCTTGAGCGAATGAGCTGTAAGGGGGTTGAGATATCCGCTGGTTCATTAGGTCACGGGCTTCCAATGGGTGTCGGAATGGCTCATGGCTTAAAGTTAAAAAATAATGATGCAAGGGTGTATGTTCTGATAGGTGACGGAGAGTCCGAGGAAGGATCCAACTGGGAAGCAGCAATGATGGCTCCTCATTTAAAACTGGACAATCTAACTGTATTTCTGGATAAAAATAACCTGCAGGGTTACGGCAGACCCAATGAGTTAATGGCTTATGAACCCATTGAAGAAAAATGGAAGGCTTTTTTATGGGATGTTCAAACAATAGACGGTCATAATTATCAGCAGATCAAAGATGCCGCTTTAAAAAAAGCCGATAAACCTAAAATAGTAATTTGTAATACAATTAAAGGTAAAGGCGTTTCATTCATGGAAAATGAAATGAAATGGCATTATTTCAGGGTTACTGATGATTATTTAAAAAATGGTAGTGAGGAATTAAAATGAGAAAAACTTTTGCAAATGTTATGGCGGAACATGCCGCTAAAGATAAATCAATTTATGTTGTCACAGGAGATGCCGGTTTTGGCGTATTTGAAGATTATAAGGATAAGTTTTCAAAACAGTATATAAATACCGGTGTAAATGAACAGTTCATGATAGGTTATTCAGCAGGAATGTCATTGGAAGGCTATAATGTTTTTGTATATAATATTGTGCCTTTTGTTCTTTACAGATGCTATGAGCAGGTAAGAAATGATATCTGTTATCAACAGTTGCCGATAACAATGATCGGTATTGCTTGCGGATTATTAAACACATTATCAGGAATGACACATTCTACACCTGAAGACTTGAATATCTGTGCAAGCCTTCCTTATCTTGAAGTTTTCAGTCCCTGCGACCCAAAAGAAACAGAAGCAGCTGTAAGATATGCGGTTACTGCAAAAAACCCCATATATATCCGTATTGATAAAAACGGAGAACCGACGTTAAATCAGAATAAAATAATAGATATAAAAAAACCACAGGTTTTAATGGAAGGTTCTGATATTGCAGTTGTTTTTCACGGCACAATCGGGGAAGAAATGATTAAAGCGGGGAAATTAATAAAAGAAGCCGGTTATTCTGCCGAAATTATTTCAGTGCCCTATATTCAACCGCTGGATCCTGAACCAATGTTAAAATTAACCAAGAAATTTAAGGATATCATAGTTGTTGAGGATTCATATATAAATGGAGGGCTTTATTCAAGAATTGCCATGAGTAAAGAACTTCAGCCTTACTTAAAGCAGTTTCACCCAAGAGCGGTTCATTTTGAATATTTTTATGAAATTTTAAGCAGGAACAGCTACAGGAAAAAATACGGATCTGATTCTGAATCAGTTAAAAATCTTGCGGTAAGTTTATTAAAATAATTTCATTATTAATTTTTTAATATTATTATTAAGTTTTCGATCATTAATGAGGAAGTACTTTTTACATAATAAGGAAAATTTAATGGACAATTTACAGCTGAGTATTATTATGCCTGCATTTAACGAAGAAAAATATTTAGCGCAGGCAGTAAAAAATGTTCATGAAGCAACTCAAAAATACAATTTAAAATGCGAATTGATTATAATTAATGACGGAAGTAAAGATAATACAAAAGAAATAGCCGAAGGTCTTATTCTAAAATATAGAAATCTTCATATTAAATTGATTAATCATTTTCAAAATATGGGCATAGGATATTCTTTCTGGGACGGACTCCAATATACAAAAGGTGAAGTTGTAACAATGATGCCGGGTAATACAGACAATGATCCCGAGGAAATCCTTCAATATTATAATTTATTGGAATTTGTCGATATGGTTGTTCCTTTTGTTTTTAACCTGGAAGTCCGCGCAAGATTCAGAAGATTAATTTCTGTTATTTATAGACTGATAATTAACACTTTTTTCGGATTGAATCTAAATTATGTTAACGGCAATGTTTTATACAACAGGGCAGTATTAATGACAGTAAAACTGGAAAATTTCGGATTTTTATATCAGGCAGAACTTTTAATAAAACTGATCAGAGAAGGCTATCTATATTGCGAAGTCCCATGCTGGCTTTCCAAAAAAGAGTTCGGTACATCAAGAAAATTATCATGGACTTCTCTGTTCAGGATAACAAGAGGATTTTTCAGACTGTTTTGGCAGATACATATTTTAAAAAGGGCAGGCAGAGGTAATAAAAAACCAATACCGCAGTCAGCAACAGCAAAAAGGGTTGAACGAAATACAACACGAGGACAAATACTTGTAGAAAAGGGAATAATTAAAGTTCCTCGTTAAAATGATTAAGCTTTTTAAAACAGTTTATGTTGAAATAATCTTTTCTAACTTTTTTAAAAATTCTGCTTTACCTGTTTTTTTTGGCACAGAATAACAAATCATATCGCTTAAATTGATATTTAAATGAGCAGAAATCTTTTTTATTTGATTATTAATATCTGATTTTGATAATTTATCTGATTTAGTCAGAATATAAATTACCTTTAAACCTTCAATTTTTTCAAACCATTCTTTTAAAAATATATCATGCTCATTTGGAATTCTTCTTATATCCAGTAAAAAAATTATGGTTTTTAATTGTTTCCTGTATACAAGGTAATCTTCGATCATTTTAGGCCACTTTTTTCTTACATCTTTTGATGATTTTGAATAGCCATAACCAGGCAGATCAACAAAATAAAAAGAATTGTTTATAAAAAAGAAATTTATTAGTTGAGTTTTACCTGGAGTTGAAGATGTCATTGCAATTTTTCGTCCGCACACATCATTAATTAAACTTGACTTACCGACATTACTTCTACCGACAAAGGCAAGCTCGATCTTATTATGCTCAGGTATTTTTTTATAATCAATAAAACTTTTGTAGAATTCACTTTTTTTAATCTTCAGCATTCTATTTAACCTTATTCTATTTTGGTCAATTATGTCCCTTTTTTTTGTATAACTTGTAAATACAGGAATCTATTAATTATCATATATAACATTTTAAAGTAAAAGCATAAATATATTTTTAAATTTTGGGGACAGAGCTTTATTTTTATGGCGACAAGTCTATCCGGAATCGACCTGTTTTATATAATCTGGGTTTACTTTAAATTTAGAATATAGGG
>JAFGQB010000064.1 GCA_016935915.1 Spirochaetota bacterium | reverse complement strand
TAATTATTTCTGATGTTTTTTTTCATAGATTATTTTTATTTTAAAAAAAGAATTAATTGAAGACTTTATCTTAATATAATCAAATTACCAGTTTGTGTCCTTTTTAACCTTATCTTCAATAAAGTCTTTTAAATCCTGTAATATTTTTTTATTATAAAAAGCATCGCAAAAATACCTGGCGGCTTTTCTCTCCTCAAGACTTAAAAATCCGTGGATATACTGAATTGCAATAGTCCCTGTTACAGGAACAACCAGTTTAACATACGGAGTTTCAATTGTGACTCTGAATTTATTATCTTTCACTTCAAATGTATAATCAAAAAAACAATTATATGTTCCTGATCCTGCAAGATTTTCCATCTTCATAATAGAATTTCCGACACCTTTTATTGTCAGCTCTGCATCATCTTTAACCTTTATCTGAGAATCCTGATCAGTGAACTGACTGACGACAAACTCAATTACTTTTTTATATATTATTTCCTTACCAGCATTGACATCTATGACTTTTTGATATTTGTTCCCATTAATATACTCCAGGTAAAATGTTTCCTTTTCTGATTGCGCCATCACATTCTGAGAAAATAATAAAACTGCCAATAATATAATAACAAATAAATTTAGTTTACTCATTTAAACTCTCCTAATAAGTAATTTCATATTTATTATAATATAAATAAAATTTTTCAACTAATTAATTTTTGATATTCTTTCTTTTATCATTTTATCTTCAGCAATGTATCCCTTAATTTATCATTTTTATTAAGATTCACAATATTTATCCTTCTCAATGTGTACAGGTCAGAATCATTTATCTCTTTAATGTAATTTTTAAAAACCTTATTATGCCATTTGTCAAAATTGGCGCTTATTGTCTTGCCTGTCAGCTCCCCGGCATCATTCGAGATCAGAAATCTGACGCAATTAACAGGCACTTCAACAGGCACGCTTCCAATTTCAAGTTTTTCCTTTGTTATTCTGTATTGGATCCCTGCTGTACTTTCACCAGCCTTTAAGGTTGCTTCATGAAGTTCTGTTGCAACAAAACCGGGAGCTATGCAATTAACCTTTACACCATCACTTTTTAATTCAACAGCCATGTTCTCAGACAATCGAACAACAGAAGCCTTTGAAACAGCATAAGCACTGTAATTTTCAAACGGACTGAAAGCTCCTCCTCCTGCAAAGTTGATTACTTTTTTTACATTGGATTTTAACAATAAAGGTAGAAAATTTTTGGTTATTAGATATACACCAAAAGTATTTATATCAAATGTTTTCTTCCAGAGTTTTGAATCAGTTCTGTCAAATCTGCCGATCGCTCCAAAGACTCCGGCATTATTGATTATAACATCAATATAGCTGAAATTTTTTTTAACATAATTAAAGAATTTCTTAACATTCTTTTCATTAGAAACATCACATTTAAAAAATCTGATATTTTTGCCCGATTTTGCAGAATTTTTTAATTTGGTAATTCTTCTTCCGCAAATAACAACATTATGCCCGTCGGAACTCAAAGCTTTAGCCAGCTCTGTCCCTATGCCTGAACCTCCGCCTGTAATTAATATGTTCAATAATTTATCTGACATTTTATTCCCCTGAAGTTTAAAAAAACTTTTTAAAATTTTCCCCTGACTGTTTTCCCGGTTTCACAGGATTCATAAATTGAATCAACCAGAAGCATTGCATCAAGATAAATCTTATGATCAACTTCTCTGTTTTCCATTATTGTTACTATAAAGTCATCAATCAATTTTTTATAAGCATCCGACTGCTCTCCTTTGTAATCACTGTTTGATATCTCACCTCTATCCCCGTAAACATTGAGATTGACCTTTACTGGTGAATTCAATTTAAGCGTCCAGCCTGTTTTTAAATTAATAATTATTTTATCGTCAATGACAATCATTGCTGAAACAAGATCTTCCACATCACTGTTTTCATAGGGATTGACCCTCAATGAGTGTCCGTCAACATGAAAATTTTTTCGATCTTTAATAAGCCACAATACCAGGTCTATTAAATGAACTCCAAGATCCCTCAATACGCCGCCGCCTGATTTGTCTTTTTTAAAAAGCCACTGTTTATTCATTAATCTTTTGGTCCTGAGCCACTGGATATCGATTAATTTAATGTCCCCAACAGCACCTTCTTCGATCCTTTTTTTGATCCAGATGTTTTCATCTCTATAACGATTATTGAACATTACCATGAATTTTTTCTTATAGCCTTCCATTGTTTTAATGATCTTTTTAGTCTCATGACTGTTCATCGCAACAGGCTTTTCACAGAGTATATGTTTATTTTGTAAAACTGCATTTTCAATAATGTCAGCATGAGTATATGTTGGAGTGCAGATGCTCACAGCGTCAATATCAACCCTTTTTAACAATGTAAAATAGTCATCATCAACAATGGGAATTCCAAACTTCTCTGCTGAAGCAATCGCACTGGTCTTATGCTGACTGCAGATCGTAACAACCTCGCAATTTTCATTTGATTTATATTGAGTTATATGACCCTTATTGGCTATATCCCCTGCTCCGATAATGCCTATTTTCAATTTATTTAAATTATCCATTTTAAATACCTTTTTTATTGAAAATTATATTCGATATGGTTTTAATTGTCAAACAAATTAAAATGAATAACCAATAATCAAAATGTTAAATTAAAACAACAAAGTGCACAAAACAAACCTGGAATTTTTTATATTATAAATCTTAATATTTTTATTTTAACTGAATACAAGGATATGTAAAAGCTCAATGGCTGTTATTTTAAATCAGCTTTCCTTCTGCTATTTTTTCAACACTTCCTCCAACATTAACATCAATGCCATCATAAGCATCTTCTGCCTTAAGATATAATATAGACTTCCTGTTTATTTCATAACCCTGTTCCACTCTGATATCTATTTTATTATCATTAAAGTATCTGTATTTCACAAGATAACCGGCAAGACAGCCATTTGCACTGCCTGTTGCAGGATCCTCTAGGATTCCGAAAATATCAGCAAACATTCTGCAATTTAATTGGTTTTGCTTTTCATAGGTTTCACCACAAAAAATAAACAGAGGAAGCGGATTTTTATATTTAAAATAACGGCTATAATTATCCATATTTGTTTTTGCCCTTTTAACAGCATCAAGGGTACATAAAGGTATTATTATAAATCGAAGTCCGGTCGTTACTTCCTGTATCGGAAATTTTAAATCAAAATCATTTTTATTCAAACCGAGAATTTCTGCAAAGTCTTTCACTTTATGCAAATCACCAAACTCTGGCTTGATTTGTTTCATCCATAAACTTCCCGATCTTCATGCTTTTTAAAAACAACAGGTATCATGCCTGCTTTCAGATCAAGAATAACTTTTTCACACTTTTTACCAAGTAATTCATTTTTGATTATAAAAGCAGTTCCAAGAACAGGATGCCCTGCAAAAGGCACTTCGTTTTTTGGCGTAAAAATTCTCACCTTGAAAGTATCAGCGTCTTTTTTAAAAGTATGAATAAAAGTTGTTTCCGAAAAGTTAAATTCGTACGCGATATCCTGCATTTCTTCTGATGAAATTTTCTTATCAGCCATTATAACTGCAAGTCTGTTGCCTGCAAATTTTTTTTCGGCAAAAACATCTACTATATAATACTTTAAACTCATCAATGTATCCTGTTATTTCTTACTGCTTTTTTCCTTAAGCTTTTTTTCCTTAAATTCTTCAAGAGACTGAATATAATCCTTATTCCCGGATACAACTATATGGCTTCTTGCATAAGCTCTGCCCAGATCATGAACGTCACCCATATAAATTTTTGTTCCGTTTATATGTTCTTCGGCGATCTTTTTAAACTGCTTCAGCTGTTCTGGTCTTTTTTTTGCATCATTATAAGCATTCTGTAAAACAGCTTTTACTTCATCATTGTTGTTCCTGTAGAGATTTGATATTGCCCAGGCATAATGCCATATTTCAAAGTCTCCCTCAAGCTTATCGATATACTGAAAGTATAAAGAATTAATCTTTTCAGCCTGCTCTGCATTGATCAGCTGATCCCTCACTGCCCAGAGAGTCAAAATCGAATCAAATCCGCCCTCTTCAAGTTCAATCTTTGCAATCTCAATGGTCTGGTCAATGTCAACCCCTTTTAGCAAAACTTCATCTTGATCATAATAAACATAGGGAAAACAGCTTATAAAAAGCACAAGAATAAAAATAATAAAAATATTTTTTGTTTTCATGATATTATCTCCCTTCAATTGCATTTTATTAAAAGTAAATATAATTTAAAACAATGTTTACATTTACCGGACACTTAAAAATTATTTTTACAATTGGATATCAAAAGGTGGCAATGGAAAATAAACCGTTGAAGATACATAAGAGTATAGAGATTTTGCATGGCCGTACATACTGTTTTTTTTAGTGCTAAAGATTGACAGGAAGTTATAGATTTTAGATCTAATTTAAAAAAAGCAAAAAAAACTGACATTCTTTTAACTAAGTGATTTAAAATAGAAAAATAAGGGGCTTTAACACCCCCTGTTAACCAAAGAAAAGTCAGCAAGACCATTTTGTTTCAAAGACAGCAAATGCAAGGGGCTATGAATCAAAACCAAACATCAAAAATATTATTTTCATATTTACACAGTTATTATTAATAATTTTTATCTCTTTATTTTGCCTTTGACTTTTTTTAAAAATTTGATTATTTTTATTATGAATTATAACGCCTATCAACCCCGGCAGGTATAATAAATGGAAATGGGGAAGTACATGTATTAATCGTTGTGTGCAAAAAACGCGTTAAGAATAAGAGGACTATTTATATTAATTAAAAAGTGAATTTGTATTATGCCTATTTCTTAATATTTACTTGATTTGTAATAGTGAATGATATATAATTTGATAATAAAAATTTTTATTATCTATATGGAGCTTTACATGATATCTAAAGAAATCATACAGAAAAATCTGAAAAATTGTCTCGATGATACCTCATTTCTTAAATTACCTGGATTCAAGAAAGATAAAGTCCGCAATACATATGATTTGGGTGATTCACTCATCCTTATAACTACAGATCGTCAAAGTGCCTTTGATAGGGTTTTAGCTAACATTCCGTTTAAAGGTCAGGTGTTGAACCAGATAAGTGCCTTTTGGTTTGAAAATACTGCGGATATTGTAAAGAATCACGTTATTAAAATTCCGGACCCGAATGTGACTATAGGAAAAAAATGCAAAGTTTTCCCTGTTGAATTTGTTATGCGTGCATATCTTACTGGTTCAACCGATACCTCAGCCTGGATTCAATATGAAAATGGCAACCGAGATATATGTGGAAACATCCTTCCAGATGGAATGAAGAAAAATCAGAAATTTAATGAACCTATTTTAACACCGACAACAAAATCAGATGCTCATGATGTATCGATATCGGCCGACCAAATAGTCAATAAAGGTTTAATTGATAAAAATACTTGGGAAAAACTAGAAAAAATTGTGTTTGCGCTTTTTAAAAGAGGTACAGAGATCGCAGACAAGAATGGATTAATCCTTGTTGATACCAAATATGAACTCGGTATTGATGATAAAGGAGAGATTCATTTAATTGATGAAATACATACACCAGATTCTTCCCGCTATTGGATAAAAGAGACATTTGAATCAAGGATAGCTGCTGGTATGGAACCAGATAATATTGATAAAGAATTTCTAAGACTTTGGTTTAAGGAGCATTGCGATCCTTATAAAGATAAAATTCTACCACCTGCCCCTGATGATCTTGTCATTGAACTGTCATATCGGTATATCAGACTTTTTGAAATGATTACCGGAAATGATTTTTCCATTGACAGCAAGCAATCGGTTAATGATAGGCTAAAAAATAATTTAATAGCTTATGCAATATGATATAAATTTATTAAAGTTTAACTCAAAAAAATTCTATTGTTTAGGGTTCGCAACTACTTAAAAATTTATTACTATTTTTTAAATTTTATTGAAAATTTAATAACGCGTTTTAAGCACATAACAGCGTGAGCCTGTAAAGTCCTGCTTAACTAAATTTATTAAATCATTAATTGTTTTAATAATAATTGATATATATTTCAAATTTTTGTATTATTTTATTATAGTCGCAGGACAACCACAAGGCACTACAATACAAGTGGATATTTTTTTGGATTACCAAAAAAAATCCTCATTTCTTGTTTTGTAGTGCCTTGTGGTTCAGGCTCACGCCCCCGTTATCGGCAAGAGTTGGGCAAGCTGGTAATAGTAAAAAGAAGAGCCCGCGTCCATGCGGGCAAAGAAATTTTTATTAAAAGGAGTTTAATTTATGAGTACAACTGACTCTTACTTTGATGGAAGACTTTTGGGTTTAATTGGAATAAATATTGCAGGATTTTTATTAACATTATTTACTTTAGGTATTTGCTTTCCTTGGGCTTTATGTATTGTAGAAATTTGGTATACAAAACATACAGTTATTGAAGGTAAACGTTTAAGATTTATAGGCACAGGCATGGGATTATTTGGAACGTGGATTAAAATATTTTTATTATCTATTATTACATTTGGAATTTATGCACTTTGGGCTGGAATTGCTATAAAAAAATGGAAAGTTAAAAATACAAAATTTGCCGCAGAATAATCTAAATTATTGGAGTAAATATGAATAAAAAAATATTTTTTATTATTTTAATTGTTATTTTAGTTCAAACAATTTATTCTGATGAAATTGTTACAACAAAAAATGGTAAAAAGGTTTTATTAAAAGCTAATGGTAAATGGGAATATATTATAGATGAGACAACAGAAATTAAGTTTGCTGAGGATGCTGTTATTGTATGGGATACAACTTTTGAAAGAGGGGAAGTAAATTATAGTGATGCTGTAAAATTATTTGTTCATTATCAAAATTTAACAACAAAAAAAATTATTGGTATTTCATTTAATTTAAAAATTACTAATACTTTTGGTGAGGTAGTTTTAAATGGAACTGTAAATGATGAAGTTCTATTAAAACCAAAAGAAAAACAAAAAGCGACTTCATACAGATTTTGGTCTAATAACAAATTTATAGATGATAAACCTTATGATAAAATGTGGGCTTTAGCTGATAATGGGACTGCAAAAATTGTTATAAAAATATTAAAAGTTATATTTGAAGATGGAACAATTTTAGTAGCAAAAGATACAAAATAATTTTTTGCATGACGGCATCCATGCCTTAGCTTGAAGGTAATTCATTGCCCAACTCCAGCCGATAACTGCTGATAAAAAGCTGCGCGGAATTACACGCTACAGCGTTCACAATTACAGACTGCCTTATGAATCTCTTGACAGGGATATAAAAATAATAGAAGAGCTCGGAGTTAAGTTTAAAAACGGCATTAAAGTCGGAACTGATGTAACCATGGATGAGCTTAAAAAGAGTTATGAAGCTGTCTTTATTGCTACCGGTTTTAACTTTAGCAGTTCCGCAGGCATAGAAGTCATTGATAAAAAAGTAACAGGACAAACGAACTTCTTGCAATGATCATGGACGGCAAAAAAGTGCCTCTAGGCAGGAAAATAATAGTAGTCAGCGGAGGTAATGTGGTATATGACACTGTAAGATCCCTTGCCAAGCTCCAGAGAGCAGAGTTTGGAAATGTTTACATTACTATTATGTCGCTTGAAGGAGAGTGCGAGCTTCCGGCAGATGACGAAGAGATAGAAGAGGGCGCTGTAGAAGGGGTCAAACTTAATCCTTTAAGATCACCAAGAGAATTTATTCTGGATGATAAGGGTAATTTAAAAGGAGTTAAAACTGTATTCTGCACATGCGTTTTTGACGCAAGCGGAAAATTCAACCCCCAGTGCGATATTTCAGATATTGAGATATACGAAACTGATATGATCGTGGAAGCCATAGGTCAGCGGACTGATTATTCCCTTTTGGGCAAGTATAAAGATCAGCTTAAGTTCATAACCGGCAGGGTGGCGGTTAATGACAAAGGACAGACCTCTCTTGACTGGCTCTTTGCAGGCGGCGACATCGGTGCACGGACCGGACATCATAACAGCTAATAGCAGACGGCCACAGAGCTGCTGTAGGTATAGATAAGTATTTGAATAAAAAAATGAAGTTGAATTAAAACACTATAGAATAATGCTGTTTTAATCCATAGAGGACACTGAGACCGGAGAGTGCAGGAACTTTTGACTTTTGATTTTTAATTTACCATAAAAACCGGACAAACAATTAAGCACAATACCTAAAAATTTAAACATATCTTCAAATTTATACAAAATATTTGAAATTATATAAAGAAATGCATTTTGTACTTTTTAGATATTTAATTTGACAAATCTTATTTTTTATAATATAATAAAAAAAACAAATTGATTTTTAATTTTTTCTTTCGGGGTTTTTATCGTAAGCGCAGTCTTTTTTTATTTGTATAATTAAATTCCTAAATTATATCCATTTTTTCCAAACACCATGCAGGTTTGAAGCAAATAATGATATGCAAGAGCTTTGTGCTGGAGTATGTGCTTTTTTTAAAAATCCTTAAATTGCGATATACGGGGATGGACATTGTTGAATAAAACAGGAAATTAAAAATCGGTTTTTAGCAGAAAACAATGGGAAAAAAACTCACCGAATAAATAAAAAATTATAGAGTAAAGGAAATTACTTTCCTGCTCTTTATTTTTATAATTTAAAATCAAAGGGGAAATTTAATGACAAAAAAACTTCTATCGTTTATTTTGCCAATTATTTTAATTACCGCGCTTTTTATCTTTAATTGTACTGATACAGTTAATGATAAAACGGAATCGGACGGGACAGATGAAACACCGGCTCCGGAAAAAGTTTCATTGCCTACTTTTGTACCGGTGCAGGGTTATTACCTGACAGTAGGCAGCGTCAGTATTAATTGTTCAACAATCGGAACCACCAAATATTATACAATTGACGAATCCGTGCCAACAGTATCATCGCTTGAATATTCATCTCCAATCAGTGTAATGGATTCTATGACAATTAAAACAAGGGCTTACAAGGACGGATGGACGGAAAGCGACATTGCCACAGCATACTATAATATTGCTACAAAACGTGATATGGTTTCTGTTACAGGCGGAACTTATACTCAGACCAACGGGACTGAGAGTTTCAGCCATACCATATCAAGCTTTTCAATCGGCAAGTATGAAGTTACTTATGAACTGTGGTATACAATATACAACTGGGCGATATCTAACGGATACAATTTTGAAAATCAGGGTATGGAAGGTCATAACGGGACAATCGGCGCCGAACCGACATCGGCAAAATTTGAGCCGGTAACTACTATAAGCTGGCGGGATGCCATTGTCTAGTGCAATGCATACAGTGAGATGACGGGGTTGACACCGTGTTATTCTTACTCGGCTGCGGTTATTAAAGACTCAAGAGACACTAATGCTACTGCATGCGATAATGCGGTTTGCACATGGACGAACAACGGTTACCGTTTGCCATCTGAAGGGGAATGGCAGTTTGCAGCAAGCAATAAAGGAGCAACTCCGTATAACTATGCGAGTGGAGCAACAGCTGATTATACAAACTCAACCGAGTCTCAGAAGGTTGCCTGGTATAGCGTAAACTCCGGAGGAACTACAAAAAATGTGGGAACAACAGTTAATCCAAGTGCATTAACCTTATGGGATATGTCTGGCAATGTCAGAGAGTTTTGCTGGGACTGGTTAGGCACATATCCGACAGCATCTCAGTCCGATTACAGGGGAGCTGCCAGCGGTTCTTTCCGTATATGGCGGGGAGGAATGTGGAAGAGCGAGATACCAGCCGGTATAGGTCTGCAGGTCGGATACCGAAACGGCTACGGTCCCTACAGCGAGAGCAATATTGTCGGTTTCAGAGTTGCAAGAAGTAATTAACTCCTGTTATATTTTATAATTTTTATATTTTTACTTCTTTTTTTTGGATAAAAGAAAAGAAGTAATTTTTTTTATTTAACTGACATTTTTTTTCTGTTATATCTGGATCTTTATATTAAAATTTATATTATCATATATTTTTTGGAGATTCAGGCATTTATTATTTGACCAAATTTTTCTATGAATTACATTTGTTTTATATTCCATGAAATAAAAATATTATTCAAACTATTCCCTGTATCTGCAAAAAAAATATCTGAAACAGCTGGAAGTCAAATGCAGTTCACTGGGTCTCAAATACATTCCGTCAAAATACTATAAAGATTTCGGGTATCTGGAAGGCGCCATGAAGAATTATAAAATCAAAGTTGAAAGAGAATCACTTGTCAGTTATTCCGGCTATTCTACGGAGACTGTAAACGATATGCTGATTATCGCAAATTTACAGATTCCAGAAAGTATAAGGAGACTCGAACTGTATAGGAAAAAACCATTGAGAAAACCCGATAGCGGGGTGCAGGACTTTTTTACAGGTAATTTCAGCTTTAATCTAATCTTTAAAACACGCAGGGGAGATCCCGCAGTTGTTAAATTATTTACAGAAATTCCGGAATTACCGGATAATTTTGCCGTCTTTTATTTGAAATGGTTTTTAAGGCTCAGTGATTTTAGTGTCCAAATTGACCATGTTAAACAGTGTTTTATCTGCAGACTTAATTACGGCAGTCCCTGGACTGAATATATTTCCATAAAAAATCTGGGCAAAGTACTGAATGATCTTATCAGGCTTATCGGGTTTTTTTAAAGGGTGTATGACTGCCAACAAAATAAAAAAATAATCAAATGTAACATTATATTTATATTTTCTAACGTTACACCGGTTTTTTTGTAACGTTACATCGATTTCTCTGAAACATTACGTTTTTTTTCTAACGTTACATTGATTTCTTTGCAACGTTACACAGGATTCTCCGTAACGTTACATTAATTTTTTTATAACGTTACATTAATACTTTTTAAGCTTGCAGGTTTACAGCTTTCATTTTTTTAACGCTGAGACCGCCGAAAACGCGGAGTTTAAGAGGGGTTTAAATCCCTTTTGTCATTTCAAATAAAGCGAGAAATCTTATGATAATTATTAAAATACAGCAATTAAATAAATCAATCCGAAAAAGTTGACAATTATTGAAATTTCTATTATTTTTATTATTTAATTATACGCTTATTACACCGGAGAGTAAGGATGGGTGTAATTGAATGGAGGGGGTTGATATTAAACATTATCGGAAAAGTCGAGCCAAGATCTTTCTAAACCGCATCCATTCGGTTTTTGTTTATGATCTTTGAAATATATGATATAATTAAATTATGAAAATTAAACTATATCTTGAAACCAGTGTTTTCGGTTTTAATTTTGATAAAAATATTCATAATATTTAAAAGAATGATTCAACAATAAAATTATTTAATTTGATAAAAAACAATTATTATGAAGGATTTGTTTCTGCAATTACTTTAAATGAAATTAATAATATTCCGGAAAATCATAAAGAAAAGTTTATAAAATTAATAGATAATGATGATGATACAATTAACAATATTGAATATATTGGAAATTTATTGATAAAAAAAAAGATTATTCCTGAAAATATGATGGATGATGCATTACATATTAGTAATTATATATTTTCATCTATGAATTATTTAATTAGTTGGAATTGTAAGCATATAACAAATGCTAAAGTATTAAGAGAAATAAAAATTTTATTGTTAAATGAAGGAATTAATAAAAATATTGAAATTTATACTCCAATGGAGGTAATATATGTCTAAAAAAAATAAAGATTTATTTGATATTATTGAAGACACTAAAATAAAAATAAATAATAAAAGAAAAGAAAAAAAACAATCTATTAAAAATTTTTTGATAGAGTGTGAAAATGAAAGTAAAAGGATGATAAAAGAGAAAGAGGTAATTTTAAAATAAAGCGACATCCGTTTCGCAGTCATTTTAAAATTCATTGGCTCGATTCATCCTATAACAGACGATAAATCTTAGCAGTCTTTCTGACTGCTGCGCCCTTCGGACATAGACGGCTTCGCCGTCCATCATTTATTGTCGAGCCGTTGAACAAAACCGCCTGAGGCGGCAGTTTTTTTTTCTTGATTTTTCATAATTATTGTATTACAATGTATACATGATTTATTATGAAGATAAAGTTAAAAAATTAATTGATAAAGGGTTTATCCCAAAAAATATTGTTAAGCAGTTTCATAATGCTTTTTTATCTTTAGATTTAACTAAAGATTTTAATTTATTTGATATAAAAAAATTAAAAGGTAATTTTAAAAGAAATTATTATAGATTAAGAAAAGGTAAATATCGTGCAATTTTTTATACTGAAAACAATAATATTTTTGTTATTTATATTGGTAAAAGAGAGGAGGTTTATGATTTATGGCTGTAACATCTGTAAGATTTAATAAAAATGAAGAAAAAATATTAAACTACTTAAAAAATCATTTTCACTGCGATGCTTCAACTTTAGTAAAAAAGTCTTTATATGAATTATATGAAGATTTAAAAGATAAAGAAATAATAGAAAAATTTGAAGATGAAGAAAACAATAAAAAAATACATTTTAACACCATTGATAATATTTTAAAATAAATAGGATTTGAAATGCGTTTGGAGAGGGCAGACCAG
>JAFGQB010000310.1 GCA_016935915.1 Spirochaetota bacterium | reverse complement strand
TAAGTTTTATTTAATCCTCTTAACAAGGACAAGCGTTATATCATCAGCCTGCTTGTTATCACACCATTCAAGGGTATAATTTAAAACTTCATTTTTTATTTCAACAATATCTTTATTTCTGTTATCCTCAATTATTTCCATGAGTCTCTCGACTCCAAATTCTTCTCTCTTTTTATTCTTTGCTTCTATAATACCATCTGTATATAAAATCAAAATATCATTTTTATCAAGGAACAAACTGAAATTTTTAATCATTTCATTCACATTGTCAAGTACTGCAAGCCACATGCCCGGTTCATTTTCAACCACATGACATTTTTTGGTTGAATCCCTGTAAATAATAAGATCATTATGGCAGCCGCTATAGCTAAAATTGCCATTGCCCTCATATTTTAAAAGATACATTGTCATATAACAGTTTGCACTCATCCGCTTTATATTCTGAAACAGAACATTGTTCAATAACTGGTATATCTCTTTTGGAGTATATTTTTTGTCCAGCCTTAACAATGAATTCAAAGATGTATGCGCCATCATTGTTATTAACCCGGGGGTCACACCGTGTCCGGAAACATCTCCTATGGCGAACCAAAGATTTTTCGCAGAATCATAAACTATATCGTAATAATCTCCTCCGACCTGTTCAGAAGTTTTCATCAGGCATGTTATATGAAGATCATTATGTTCAACATTAAACGGAAGCATGCTCACCTGAATCCTCTGGGCAATTTCCATTTCATTCCTCAACTGTTCCTGTTTTTTTAAAAGCTTAACTTGTTGTTTTCTTGCTTCTTCTATCTGCCTGAAATACAATACACTGTTAATTGCAGAACTCATTATTATCCTGATATTTTCATAATAGGAAATGTCTATTGACTGCCTGGTCAGATCAACATTTTGATAAAATAAATTAATTTCAATATTTATTAAAAAGTAACCCAAAATCTTTTCATTCATGAAACATGGTTCCAGTATTAGAAAATAAGGCTTTTCACTGTAAAGGTACTTTTCAGGCAGGATATAATCTGAATTAAAAACAGAATTATGCACATCAGTCTCTATTCTTTTTTTTCCTTTTATTGATAAAAGAAGTTTGCATTTATGCTTGATATTAGTATCATATAAAACCAGAAAAAAATCATTAAATCCGATTTTTGGAATGAATCTTACAATTTCATCCAGAAGACCGTTTATTGTTATTTCCGTGCTTAAAGTTGAACTTGCATATGATAGAAGATTTGACCTCTGCCTGTAATATTCTTTTAAGGAATCTGGTATATAAACAGCGGTATGATTCAACAATATCCTTGCCTGATTAATAAGTTCCAGAGTTTTAAACATATTTATCTGATTATCAAAATATGGAAAAATAATCTTCTGAAGGGATGATATGAAGTTCTGCCATTTAGCTATTTCATTCAAATTCTCCTTATCTTTCATTTGATTTAAAAAGAAATCAAGTTTATTTAAAAAGTTGTATTTGGATTCTTCTTTGATGCTTGAAACAAAATCATCAAATAATTTGGATATATTTTCATTATTAATATCCAATGTTAATTCTTTTGCCTTTTCATTCAATGTATCGATTATTTTATCTTTATACTTTTCGATTAAGTCAAAAAAATTTTCTCCGGAATAAGTAAAACCTTTATAATTGTTGTTATCAAAGAATCTTGCATTTTCAATATCTTTTTCTAAACATCCGCATGACTGCCTTATAATAAGCTTTGAAGGGATATAATTATTTATATCAATTTCGTTGCCTTTTATCTTAGATATTAAGAGTTCAACAGCTTTATACCCCTGTTCCTTAAAATTAGGATCAACTGTGGTAAGACGGGGTAATATTGTCATGCCTTCCTTGGAATTATTAAAACCGCAGAGAGCAATATCATTTGGTATATTATATCCCAATTCCTGCAGTTTAATCATACAGCCCAGTGTTAATAGATCACTTGCAGTGATGATTGCTTCTATATCTTTTTTAGGTTTAAAATTACGTTCATTGAACAATATTTCCACAGCTTTTTTACCGCATGGAGGATTAAAATCCTCTGCATCCGGTGTGATTAAATCCTCCTTGATGGGAATCTTATATTTTTTTAAAACATCGATATAAGCTTGATACCTTTTTTTGCTGTACAAATTATCCTTAGGTCCCTTTATAAAAGCGATCTTTTTAAAGCCGTGATCTTCAATAAGATGTTTCATAATTTCGCCAATGCCATGGAAATCATCACATAAAATCCCCGGAACTTCCGGAAATGATTGAGCTATGCTGACCATCGGAATACTTTTGAATTTATGAAAAAAGTTATCGATTTTATTCAGGTCTAGAAAAAGCTGAAGTGAAGTTGCCCATATTAATAAACCGTCAAAATTATTCTTGTTTATAAATTCATATGATGACACAAGTTTTTTATTGAATGTGTTATATTTGGTCGCTTCGATATGAACGCCGGCTTCTATACAGATTAAATTTATATCAAGTTCTTTAGCCGCAGAAAGAACTCCTGAAAAAATTTCTGCACCGATCGGACCTCTTACATTATAACCAAGATAACCGATAGTTATCCTATCTTTTGATTGAACCTTATTTGAACTTTTCATAAATTCCACAAATCAATTAAATAATATATTTTAGCTAAATTGGATAATTTTATATTATTAATCTTAAAATTTCAACCCTTTTTATCTAAAAAGTCTATAAATCACAAAAGATAATGCTTATCATAATTTTTCTGCTGCTAGAGTCGCAATTTCAGACCTTTCACTTTTTGACAAGAACATATGACCTACTATCTTAATATCCTTAAGATGTTCCACCATGTATGTCAAACCGTTGGAGTTAGCATCCAGATAGGGATTATCTATCTGTTCAGGATCACCTGTCAATACAATTTTTGTACCATCACCCACTCTTGATATTATTGTCTTTATTTCATGGGGAGTTAAATTCTGCGCTTCATCTATAATAATGAATTGATTAGGTATGCTCCTTCCCCTTATATAAGTCAATGCCTCTATCTCAAGATGATTGGATTTTACAAGCTGATCAATGACATCTGCCGTGTTTCTAACCTCACCGTTTTTATCCTTACTGAAAGCGGATTTGTTCAATATATACTCAAGATTATCAAATATCGGCTGCATCCAGTAAGTCATCTTTTCATCCTTACTGCCAGGTAAAAAACCGATATCCTTGCCCAATGGGATTATAGGTCTTGCAACAAGAATTCTTGAATAAACATTCTGTTTTAATGTTTTCGATAAAGCACTGGCCAGTGCTATCAAAGTCTTTCCCGTTCCTGCAAGTCCGATCAATGTTACAAGCTTGATACTGTCATTCAGCAAAAGGTCAAAAGCAAATTTCTGCTCCAGATTCAACGGGAAAACCTGCATTGCTTCATAGCTGTCCTTTAAAAGAACAACCTTTCTTTTTATACTGTCATACTTGCATATAGCACTTGAATTTCCGCTGTCATTTGCTTTAAGAAGTGCAAATTCATTTTCATAAAAAGTATATCCTTTTACTTCCACTTCTCCGTTTTCATAAAGCTGGTTTATCAGCTTAGTATTAATATTTACCTCTTTCCATCCTTTATATAATGAAGAGTATTCAACCTTCTGCTTTTCAAAGTCCCTCGCCTTGATCCCCAAAGCTTCGGCTTTGATCCTGGCATTTAGATCTTTGGATATAAAAAAAACAGTTTCCCCTTTTTTCTGAAGATCATAAGCCGAGCTTAATATTTTATTGTCATTCGCATTAAAATCCATATTTTGCGGGAGGTTCTGAATCTTCTCAGCTATTCCCAAATCAATTCGCAATGATCCGCCGCTTTTTATTTTAGCACCTTTGTTCAATGCCCCCTTTTTAATACAGCCGTCAATCTCCCGCAAAACCTGTCTGGCATGCATACCCTTCCTGTCTGTAAAGCTCTTGAATTTATCAAGCTCTTCAATAACAGTAATAGGTATAATCACAGTATTATCCGCAAAGGAGTATAACGCCTGTGGATTGTGCAATAAAACATTAGTGTCAAGAATAAAATTTTTAATCATCAAATCCTCCGTTTTTATTTATTCTTTTTTAAGAAATTTTTCTTTAAGATAATTCATTTTACCACCGCTGAAAACAACATCAAGCTCATCATTATCCATATCCGTTTTCAATATTATCATGTTTTTCTCATAATCAATTTTAATTCTTTTCTCCCTCTTTAAAACTTCTTTTACCTTCTTTAAAATAATAGTTGTATTTATCTTTATTAAATCATAATCCTTTTTATTATCAAACAGTAAAGGTAAAATTCCGAAATTTATCAAAGTATTTCTCTCATTAAGAGTGAAAGACTTTGATATAATGCAAAAAATTCCTAAATGTCTTAATGCAATTGCATAATGTTCGTATAACTCCCTCTGTCCATAGTTTTCATCAGCAACTATAATGCAGTTCTCAAATTTTTTTGCCTTATTATAAAAATCAGGATCAAATTTATGGAATATATTTTCACTTACCTTATAAACATCCGAATAGTAGCTCGAATTTTCAATGCTGTGAGGGAGCATATCATCCATTTCAACATTTGCGGGAAGTTTTAAAATTATCTCGCCCATTAAATTATCAGAATGCTTCTGGAAAACAGGAAGATATTTAATATTGGGACCTCTGACAATTTTAACCGCCTCACTGTTTACTGCCGGAGGAATAATCATTCTGTCATCAATCAGATAATCTGCAGCCATTTCAGGCTCAGTCTCCTTCAATCCGACTGTTTTAGGGTCGATAATTCTGCCGCTTAATGCACTGGCTGCTGCTGTTTCCGGACTTACCAGATAAATTTCGGCATCCTTTGTTCCGCTGAAACCTTTAAAATTTCTGTTAAAAGTCCTCAATGACTTACCTTTCGATTTAGGACAGTATCCCAATCCGTTACAGGGACCGCATCCAGGCTCTAAGATTCTTGCACCTGATTCTATCAATTTCATCAATATTCCTTCTCTTGTTATCATTGAAAGCACCTCTTTGGTTGCAGGACAAATTATCAAAGATAAACTCCTTGAAATTAATTTACCTTCCAGTATCTTTGAAACGATCCAGAGATCCTTGTAGCTGGAATTTGTACAGCTGCCTATAATGATCTGGTCAACATAAATATCCTCAATATTGTTCACTTCTACTACATTCAAAGGAGAATGAGGTCTTGCCGCCAATGAAACAATTTCCGAAAGGTCAACTTCAAAAACATCGTCATAAACTGCATCATCATCAGCCTTAAGCTCCACAAAGTCGCTTCCCCTTCTTTGTCTTGTTAAAAAACCTTGAGTTACCTTGTCTGAAGGGAAAACAGATGTCAAAGCACCAAGCTCTACCGCACTGCTTGCGATCACAGCCCTGTCATGAATATCAAGCTTCTTTAAACCTTCACCTGCAAACTCAAAAACTGTACTTTCAAGATCAAGAAAAGTATTTTTTCTCAATATATGCAGTGCCGCATCTTTCGCAGAAACCAGGGATGAGAGTTTTCCTTTGAGATCGATTTTTATCACATTAGGAACTTTTATATAAAACGGTAAGCCAGCTAACGCTGCGGCAGCATTAATTCCTCCTGTGCTGAAAGCCATCATCCCCATTGCGCCGGAATAAGGAGTGTGAATGTCTGTTCCTAAAACCAGATAACCGGGTTTGGCAAAGCTTTCAAGATATATCTGATGAGAAACTCCGTTTCCTGCACGTGAAAAATTAATACCGTATTTATTGCTGAATGTTTGTAAAAAAAGATGATCGTCAATGATCCTGTGATTTGCTTCTATGTTGTTATGATCGATACAGCATAAAGAGTTTTCAATTTCCGAAATAGGCATTTCAAGCTGTTCCGCCTGCAGATAGGTTAATATGCCGGTAGCATCATTTGTTAAAATCGAATCAACGCTTAAGCCTATTTTACTGCCCTGCCTGTATTCTCCTTCTACTATATGGATCTCTAAAATCTTCTGCGTTAAAGTTTTTCCCATAAATACCCCTATAACTGTTTAATATATTATTAATAATAAATTGAAAAATTTTATTCTGTTTAAATTAAAAATATTTGAATGAAACCCCAGAGAACAAAGAATATTATTATCATC
>JAFGQB010000309.1 GCA_016935915.1 Spirochaetota bacterium | reverse complement strand
TGTTGTGAGGGGTCATAGAGATTGAGAAAATGTAAAAAAGCCCCTAAGTCCTTATATTTCAATAAAATAAAAAAAAAAAGCATAAAAAAAAATGTGCAAAAAAGTACGAAAAAAAGCGAAAAAATAGATAAAAAGTGCGAAAAATCATCTAAATGTTTAAAAGTATTTAAATTATAATATATCATATAGTTACGTAAATATTATATAAAAAAAGTTTGAAAAAAGCAATCAAAATCATCTTAAAAAGCGGAACTTTTTTAAAAAAAAAGAAAAAAAAGCGGAACCGTATTTAACTGTCGGAAATTAAATAAGTTACAGACATGATTAAAAAATAAAAGCGGAACTGCATGCGGAACTGAAAATCAAATAAAAAAGCGGAACTTTTTATAAAAATATGTAAGTTTTTTTTAATATTAAGCAATGTAAAAAGTATGTTTAAACAGTAATTAAATAATATTTAATCAAGCATAAAGTTCAGCCTGTTCTTCCATGCATATCAAAGGTTTTTTGAATATTATTTTAACCTTTTTTAAGATATCAGCTTTATTTATTTTTATTAAGTGATTTTTAATTATAAAAAAAATCATTCTGAAAGTTAATAATATTATAATGAACAATGATTTTCTGATCAAATGAGAGATGATAACATATTCATATTTGTTTTTTAAGCTCATGAGTTTTTTGACAAGTTCCTTATTACATCTGTATTTTATATAATTTTCGAAATCATAAATAAACTTGCTTTTTATAATTAATGTTCGTTTAAATCTTTTATTAATAAAGGATGAAAACAGAAATATATTCAGATTGCTGATATTATGAGAATATTTAATTGTTCGGTTTATAAAATCCTCGAACTCTTTATATATTTGATGGTCGAAACCAAATTTGTCCTTTTTTTCTGCGGCGATTAAAAAAAGTTCATCTCTGACAGCAAACAGATCTTCTCTCAGTTTATCAAGAGAATATTTTTGCCACAGTATAAACCAAAGAATCCATAAAGAAAGAATAGATAAAAAAGTAATTATCATAAATCCTCCTTATTTGTATTGCCGTTTTTTGTCAGGCTGCTGGTCTGTTTATCCGGATTAATAATCTTTTCCAATTTGTCTTTCTGATTATAATATCGTTCTATATTTTTTTTCCTTAATTGTCTTTCTTTCAGACCGTAACCTATACCGCCGGCGCCGAAAATATAAGCAATAACTTTATCCAATTTTATGTCAGCCAGGAAATTGAAAACTATATTTGCAATTGTGGTTTTACCGGCATAGGATTTTAATACAGCCGCAAAAAAATAGCAAATAATAACAATACCTCCGACTGATATAAATCTAACTGCAATCTTCGTTAACATTCGTGTTGTTTCGCCGTAATTTGCAATGCTTTCCGTTATTTCCTGCCTGGTGCGAAATGGTTTTTTTTTCAATTTAAACCTCTTTTATTATAAATAAAAATATTTTAAAATACAAATATAATTTAATAATTTATAAATAATTTATAAAAAAAATACAGTTTAAAATCCTTTTAAAACACAATTTTTAAATCATTAAACTCATCAATATTTGACGTATCGAAAAAGTCACGGAACAATTTTGTTTCCGAAAGAAGTCCTTTAAATACCAGTTGGTAGTTAAACTGGTTTTTAGGCATAGGGAATACAAGCCATCCTTCAGTCTTTAACCCGGGCTCAAGGAGAATCGGATTTAAGCTGTCGATTTCCATCGCAGTTGATGTCCAATCAATATTAAATTGCCTCTCGCCGTCAATAATTGAAAACTCATCTATAATATTTATTTGTTTTGCTGTCTGAAAATTATTCTTTATAGTTATAAAAATATATAATTTATTGTTTTTTTTAAAAATATTTCCGAAGGATATTACAAAAGGAGTGTTTACATAATTATTTAAATAATCAAGATAAAGAGCTAAAGATAAAAAATAATATGAGTCCGGATATTTTGTTTGGAAATAAACCATTTCATCTTTGATTGATTTAAAAGTTTTAACGTCAATTAAACTTTTGTTTTGTATAATATTAGAAGCTTTATTTATAGCATACATTAAATCAAAATATCTTTTTACATCCGCATCTTTCTGTAATAAAGCATCCACTTCTGATTTTTTTAATTTATCAACAGCATTGCTAAAAATACCGGCAGTCAATCCGCATTGATATCCCAGCATATATTGCACTGATTCTAAAGTTTTCTGTTCATTTATAGTGTTTTCCAGTATATCAAGAAGATAAAAATCATCAATTGTATTAAAATAAAAGTCTTTAAGGGATTTTATATCTCCCGACTTGATCCAGTTGATGACATTTTGACTGTTTTCATTTATTTTTTTTTCTAGCGCTTCGTCAGAAAAAATAAATAACGGCAATAAAATCAATAATGAAATTAAGAAGAATCTTTTCATAAATATCACTCCTTTATATCAAAATAATATTTAACCAGGTCAACTCCGATAATAAAATAACTCCGAAAATATAAAATTGCTCATGATGGCTTCATTTTTAGCATTTCACTCTGCAGAGAAACTAAAGCCCGGAGTCTGTCATTAAGTTCCGACTTGAGGTCAGCAATTTCTTTGTCCAGGACTTCATTACTTTTTTTTTCGGTTTCAAGCTTGACAATACACTCATTCAATTCCCTTTCAAGCGCTCTGATCCGCGCCTGCATGCGTATGGTTTCAGCTGTTTCGACCTTAACCGGCGCCTGATCCGGTGACTTGAACATCTCGCCTTCACCGGTTAGAAGCCAATTTATATTGATTTTATAATCAGTTGATAATTTTTTCATTATTTCTTTTGAAGGAAAAGAAATTCCCCTTTCAATATCAGATATAACAGGCTGAGTAATATTAAACTCTTTTGAAAAATCTAATTGTGATTTATTTAAAGCTTTTCTCATGGCTTTAAATCTGTCATTAAAATCATCCATAAAGCTCTTTTTATAATATTTTTTGCGTAATTGTAAATTATTAGTAAATATAAGAAAAACTTATTGAAAAATATAAGTATTTCCTATATAAGTATAGTACATAGTTTAGAAATAAACTATAAAAAAAATAAAAAAGACGTACAGGGAAGGAAAGAGCTTAAAGAGACTCCCCTCCTTGATTCTTTTTGAAACTGTATGTCTTTTTTATCCTCGTTAGAACATTATATAAAATTAACGGGGAATGTCAAATTAAAATTTTTGAAGGAGTTAAAGATTGAATAAAGAAAATAAATTATCAGAAGAAATAAAAACAATTGAAGATTTATTTATGCTTATTGATATGAGATGTTCACCATTGTTCGGTCAATTACCTGCTGATGCAGTGATTGATAAATTCAGGGCTAAAAAGAACTTTATTGAAAAAGTTATACCTTCGTTTAAGGAAGGTATAACTCAGATGAAAAAGAACATAAATCCAATTCTTTTCTGTGAAACATTAACAGATTGTTTAATGTTTATGATCGATCTATCAGGAGATCGAGAATCTGTCGAAAAAGACATGCTTCGCCGTTTGGACTTGAAATCCAAAAAGAGCAGTTCTTATTAATCAGAGACGTGTCTTTAAATGCTTCGGTATTCAAAACTCCAAGGCATTTTGTGTTGTTTAACGGACAAGTTTTTGTCTCGTTCATAATAACCTCCGGTTTTTGTATTTTTTTTGTTATCAGAATTATAACAAACCGGAGTATTTAATACAAGATTTAAAGGAGCAGTCAATGAAGTATGATGTAGCTGTTTTCATGAAAAAATATAATCTTACAAAAATTGAAATAGCCGAGATATTGAAATGCACATTACCGACTGTGTCGATCATGATGCAGAGAAAAGAAATGTCTCTGGCGTATCTTGAAAGACTTGAGGAATACGAAGAGCTGTTGAAAAAATATGACGATCAGTTTGAAACATTCAACCTCATCAAGAGCATTAAATATAACGAGTTCAAGTTTTACGATTTCAACAGACCGTTAAACCATTCGCATGTCAGATTCCTGGAACAAAGCATAACGCAGAATAATCTGCTTCATTACTTTCCGATTTTAATATTCATTGAAAACGAAATCAAATACATAGTCGACGGACAACACCGCTTTCAGGCTTGCGTCAATCTTAAAATACCGTTTTATTACAGAGTAATAGACAAGTTTACGTTTTCCATTTCCCATATCAATTCCGCTTCACGCTCATGGAACTTGATGGATTATGTTTTATTCTTTGTCGCAAAGAAAAATGAAAACTATGCAAACCTTAAAAGCCTGATGGATAAATACAATATAACAAAAGTTTATACTGTTATTTCTCTAATTGAGATGGTAAAGAAGGAACAAATTACGCCAAAAGTTTTGAAATCAGGAAAGTTTGTTTTTACTCAAGAGCAGCTTGAAGAATCCGTAAAAATCCATGACAGTATATTACATCCTTTTACTTATATGATTAAAAACATCTATATAAAAGATTTTATTGTGGCAATAAGAAATCTGTATAACAGAAAAGAACTTGATATCGGAGAGATTGAAAAAAGATTTAAAGCAGAAGACTGGGATTATTTCTTTAAAAAAGGAAATGACTTTATAACCGTTTTAAAGACATATAAACGCAATAAAAATATTCAGGAGGCAGTTAAATGTATTTGAAGAGAAACTTAAAAAAGAAACTCTGGATCGTCGGTGTCGATGATGAAGAGTTTGAGTTTAAAACTTTAAAAGATGCCAAAGCCTTTTTAAAAAACAGGTATAAAAAAGAGGCGGTGAAAAAATGAAGTATACATTTTTTATACCTGTTTTATTTGTGTATTTTTTATCATGTGAAATGGTTGTTGATCAGGATGTCATTGAAGAAACCATACTGGATGTAAATCAGAATATCAAGCCAAAAAAAGAAAAAATTGTCATCTGGCAATATCCTGAAGAAACGAAAAGATTAAAAACCGGAGACTGCGAGGATTTTGTGATTTTATGTATTGATGAAATATACAAAAGATATAAAGTCTGCTGTGACATGAGAATATTGCGAAATAATAATACCGGAAGTTTGCATGCTGTATTGGAATATAATGGCAGAAAATATGAATGCACAAATCATGATTCTGTAAAGGTCAATAATGTTTATAAAAATCGGGATTTAATTAAATATTATGACTTGTCATTTCAAATAATGATGCATCGATAAAGAAAAAATTAAAAAACGGGGATGGGGATGGAAACGGTTGTGATAAAAAATAAAAGTATAAATAAGGACCGCTACAAGAAACTTCTTGTAGCGATGATAGATAAAAATCTGTCGCAGAAAGACATAGCTAAAATGCTCGGTTGTTCGGAAATGTTTGTCTGTTATCTTTTATGGGGACAGAGGAAAAGCAAAAGAAAAGAGCAGAAATTATATGAAATATTAGGCGTAGAAAGTAAGGAGTTGTCGGCATGAATGAAAATCAAATAATTAGAACAAAAAGTGAAAATAATGACTTGAATAATATATTAATTCCTCTGGGAGTTGAAATAAAGAATGATAAAGGTAATATATCACAAGCTTATATTTTTATACCTTCTTTTAAAAAGGCTGAAAATGTATTACCTGAAAAAATCTTCCAATGGGTTGATGAAGTTATAGATATTTCTAAAAAATATTTTAATGAACAGGATACTTCCGGATTGGAGTATCAAGGAATTATAGATGCATTTGGAGATATGAAAGTTTTTAAGAATAGTCAAATAAAAAGGAGAAATTAATATGAACAATGAAGGAACAATAGCAATGGGTAATGAAGAAGCTTTTAGTCAGGAAGAGATTGAAAGTATAATCAAGCTTTTTATCAAACCGGATAAAAGCTTTTGTTTTGAGGTTATTGACCAGAGGAGAGAATTAAAAATCTCCGGCAGTGATGCTACTATAGAAATATTAACAACCGCAAAGCAAAACGGACTCGCTGTTACGGCTGTTAAAGAAGAAGAAAACAGATGTCTTTTTATTTATCTCCGGAAGAGATAAAAGCATAAATCTGATCAGCTTCCTGTGTGATTTTTTTAAAATCATACCTGTGAGGATTACCTCCGGTTGTTTGTGATAAAGCAATTTCAAAACAGCGGAGTTTAAGTTCTTTGTCTGACATAATAAGCTCCTTTTTGGATTTAATATATTTTTGGCAAAGTTATTATAACAAAAGGGAGCTTTATATAAAAGAGATTATTAAGGAGAATGAAATATGTGGCCTATTGGAGAATATATAATTAAATGCCTGATAATCGGGGGTATTATAATATTTATTTTAGGCGGCGTATGTTTTTATGCCGGAGGTAAATGCATATCGGCATGCAAAAATTATAATATAAAAATTGAAAAGGTTCAATAAAGTTTTATTTGAGGGAAATTGTTTATGAGCAATGAAATGACGGTGTATAAAGGAAACAGCGTTGATAAACAGACGATAAATGAGATCAATGCTCTGCATGAGGAGATAAAAAGCCTTATGAGTCAGACTTATGAAAAAGGCTTAAGAATCGGAGACCTTCTCTGCAGAAAAAAAGGTGAACTGCCGCATGGTGAGTTTCAAGGATGGGTTGATCAGTATTGCCCTTTTACATATAGAACAGCAAGACGATATATGCTTGTTTTTGAAAGGAAATCAGAACTTGAAAATGCCGGCATAATGAGCCTTGCTCAAGCTTATAAATGGTTGACAACCAAAAGTGACACTGTGTCACTTTTGAAAGATGAAACTAATGATAATGCAATAGAAATTATTGATGCTGTTATAACAGAGATCACTGACGATGATCTTTCGGAACAAGAAAGAGAAATTGAACGGTTAAGAGGCGAACTTGAAGCATTAAAGGAAGAGAAAAAAGAATCTTTAAAAGCCGTTAAAATACTAAAAAAAGACAATGAAGGCTATCAGAATCTAATAACAAACATAAAGTCAATGAGGGAAGTGATAAAAAAGATAACTGATATAGATAAAAAAGCCGGCGATGAATCGTTATATGAACTCGCCGATGCAAACCTTTATATAAGCAAGGCTGAAAAGTTTTTTCTCAAACATACAGCAGGAATTGAAAATCTTCCAATAAATAAACTTACAATCAAAGCCATGCATAAACCAGTTTTTCAGCTACTTAAGGCAATGGATGAATGGGGCGTGCGTGTGGCAAAGAAGTTCAAAGTAAAGCTTTCAGAAAATGACGAAGGAGTACAGCAATGAAATACTACAGCGTTAAAAAACTTGCATCTATTACGGGACTTACCGAAAGGGCAATCAGGAAAAGAGCTCAGGCTGAAAGCTGGGAATACAGGGAAATAAAGAACCGCAAGGAATATGAATATGATTCCATAGCTCCGGAATACCAGGCTAAAATCATAGCAAGACAGCAGGTTAAAACGCATGTAAAAGAAGATATAAACATCAAAGATATAAAGAAAAAGAATTTGAAGTATGCGGAGTCAAGGCTGTATATCCTGGCTTCATTCAAACATGATTATCAGCTTTCCGTTGAAGAGTTTGCGATTTTATATAACATGAATAAAATATCAATACCGGGTTATGTAAAAGATATTTATCCGGAGATTTCAGCCGGTACATTATACAGATGGATGAAAGAATCTCCCGAAATGGAGATCGAAAAACTTGCGGCAAATTATAAAGGGAAAGAAGGGTTCGGGGCAAGATCCCTGACTGCCGAACAATCGGCGGTGCTGGTCGGCATATATCTGCAGTTTAAAGCCTTTAAGATGGCTAAAACTTACCGTGTATTTCAGGAAACGTGCGGGATCAGCGTAAGTTACAGCACGATAAGAAGAACATTGTCCAGCATACCTATTGCAATAAGATGTCTGTTTAAAGAAGGTAAAAGAAAGTATAACGACAAGTTCGCTCCGTATTTAAAAATGAATTATGACAATTATGAAGTTATGGAGTACTGGGACAGCGACCATCATAAAATCGATGCTTTTGTTATAGATAAAGAGGGGCATATTTTCAGACCCTGGCTTACCGTTTATCAGGATGTAAAAAGCAGGAAAATCACAGGATGGCATATCGGGCAATACGCATCAAGCTGGACGATATCGCTTGCCTTTAAAATGGCTTTCATCCAGTTCGGAGCTCCCAGAATATTAAAAATCGATAACGGCAAGGATTATAAAAGCAAAAAACTGCAGGGGTATATGGTGAGGCTGAGCGACGGCGAATGCGTGAGAATAGAAGGATTATTTAAAAAGTTCGGTATTCAGGTACAGTTTGCAACGCCTTATCACGGACAGGCAAAGCCGGTTGAAAGCTGGTTTAGAACCGTAATAAACGACTGGACAGTAACGCTACCGACATACACCGGAAGCAATACTGTATCAACTGTAAAAGACAGGGATTTGCTGTACAAAGAAGTAAAAAGCAAAGTCAAATTAACGCTTGAAGAATTATCGGCAAGCTTTGAAAGCTGGGTTACAAAATGGAATGCAACATGGAAACATACAGGGGACGGAATGTACGGAAGAACACCGGATGAAGTATTTAATGAAGGAATGAAGAACGTAATCAAGCTTGAAATCAATGAAGAATATCTTAATTACATGTTTTCCGAAGACATTTCAGTAACATGCAGAAGGAACGGTTTGACAATAAATAAACTGGAATATTATGATCCTGCTTTGGCTTTGCATAAAGGATCAAAGGTAATCGCCAAAAAGGATATGTTTGATATTTCAAAGGTAGCGGTCTTCAGTCTTGACGGTGAATATATATGCGATGCGTATAATGAAAGATTGAGAGACTCAGGCGTTACAGAGGAAAATCTTAAAAATATCAAGAGAAGCAGGAAGAAGGAAATAAAATTGATAAAAGAGTTCAAAGAACAAATACTGGAAAAAGGAAATATCAGCTTTGAAAATGAAATTATTCTTGATGCGCAAAAGAATAAAAATAAAAAGCCCGGGAAACAGGAAGTTATCCGGGAGAGAAAGTCTTTATTTATGTAAAAGGGGAAGATGTATGATAACTGCACCTATTTTTAATTTTACCAAAGATTTGCATGAGAGATTTTGCTCTCATGTAGCTCAAAAAAACTACAGCCAGAATTATGTTGCCAAAGAGCTTGGATATGCGTCGGCGACAGTAAGTTTGTATAAAAACAAAACTTATGCCGGCGACATCGAAAAGCTTGAAATCCGTATTTCCCGATGGCTTGATGATGAAAAGAGAAGAGAGGAAATGCTTATAATTCCTCGACTGCGGATCACAAGCGTAAAGAACATACAGATCGCAATCGATGCGGCTAAAAACAGACGCAATATATCGGTAATAACCGGCGATGCGGGAACAGGGAAAAGCGTAGGAGCTCAAGTTTATGTCGAGAACTCAAGCCAGGCTCTTTATGTGGAAGTAGGACCGTTAAGGAACAGAAAGTCTTTACTGAGGGACATTGCAAAAAAGCTTGATCTTGAGCCCAAAGGATCCTCGGACTTGATCATTGAAATGCTTGTCGACAGATTGAGGGATTCGGGCAAAGTCATCATAATCGATGAAGCGGACAGACTTGATTTTGAAAAGCTTGACATGCTCCGCCGTATATCTGACATGACAAAATGCGGACTTGTGCTTATTGCGGTAACAAAGTTTGAAGGAGAGCTGATCCATAAAAATGCCGATTACGGACAGCTTTCTAGCCGTGTCGGAGTATGCCTGCGCTTAAATGAAATCAAAGAGGAATATCTTACAAATGACATGAAAGATATACTCGATGCAACCGGCATTGATTATGAAACAGATGCGTTAAAAACTTTAAGAATCAAATGCAGGAACTCTTTAAGAAAGTTCTGCGACACTTTAATCTCATGCCATGATCTTATGCAGAAATACCAGACAAAAAAACTGACCGGCGATATAGTCGATGATGCGATCAGCATGAGGCTGAAATAATCCAGAGGAAAGGAGATTTTATGCATATCGTTTATAATGATCAGATCAGCAATTTAAGTCTTAAGGCTCAAGTGGCTCATGATTTAAGAGTGCTGAAAGAAACCATGTATAAATTATATGAGAGCAGGGTCAGTCTGGATAAGCAGGTCAATACGGTTAAAAAAATATTAGAGGAGAAAAGATGAACATAACTTTAAGAAACAAAACAAGGGAAAAAATACAAAAGCTTTTTATGAAAGCCAAATGCAATGTCAAGTCAATAACCAATATAGATAATAATATTTACTCAGTGATATATTATTCAAAAACAGGCAGATCAAAAATTGAGGATTATTTGTATAAAAACGGATTCAAACTGATCGTATGCAATCAATTGTTAGAAACTTATAAGTATTTCTGTTTTATAAAAAAACTTGAAAGGAGGGTAATAAGAAAAAATGAAAATAAAACCTGTAATGCACTGGAAAAAACCGGGAGTAATCAGGAGAATAGTTGACTATATAAAAAACAAATATTTTTGGAGGTGTTTTTATGGCAAGACTTAAACCGCAGTTGACAAAGATCAGCAATCTTGAAGAAGCCGACCTGGTTTTAAAAGAGATAGGCATAGCGGAAAGGGAGCTTGAGGCTATTGACGCATCCGCTCACAAGAAGATCGCCGACATAAAGGAATCTGCCGCAAAGAAAGGCGAATCCTTAAGGAATAAGATAACCGAACTTGCATCAATCCTCGGTTCTTATGCGGAATATAACAAGCATGAGTTTTTTAAAGATAAGAAATCCATTGAACTCACATTCGGAGTTTTCGGATACAGGAAATCTACTTCTATAAGAGTCAAGAAAGCGACTATTGATCTTTTAAAAAAGCTTAATATGTTCCAGTTTATCAGAATTGAGGAAACTCCTGACAAGGAAAAGATGAAGGAACTTACTGATGAAACACTGGCGACCATTGAAGCTACAAGAATAGTTAAAGACGATTTCTTTTGCGAAGCGAATAAAGAGGAGATCAATAAGGAACTTTTAAAGAGTCATGTTTGATCATCTGTATTAATTGGGATGGGGATATTTTAAACCTTTTAATAGCAAAAGGTCGGGCAGTCGTAAATGAATGTCAAAAGTTTATGAATGTTGGAAACGCAGGTTCAATTCCTGCCTGCCCGGAATAATTAAAGGATTATTTATGAACAGAGAAAGAAAAGTGAGAAATGTGAATAAGCTTTTAACAAGAAGAGAAGTAATCGGAATATGGAGCAGACAGAAAAATGAACTGCTTGATACATACGTCTGTCCAAAATGCAGGGATTTGCTGTATCAGAAGGATCATTGCGTTTTTATCTGCAGGGAATGTCAATCAATTTTTATTTTAACTGAAGAAAAGAAGGATGCAAATGCTTAATGATAACGTCATTAAAGATTTTATTTATCATATTATCAGGGACACCAAGAAAGCCGAATTATCCGAGAACGTGAAAATAAGAATCAATTATGATATTATTAATCCTCTGATCTGGGGAGAGAGTGAAAAAGCTACCGTAAAGCTTTGCGGCATGCTAGTAAGCATGAAAAAGGATGAAAACGGCGAATTATATATTCTGCCGGAAGGAGTTTTATAAATGGAAAATATTACAATGATTGTTTTCAGGATTATAATTGGTATCCTGACAATAGGTTTTTTTATTTTCGGAATTATCGACACCCGAAGAAAGTTTTATAATGACTATTTAAGAAGAAAAAACAAAATGAAAGAGGAATGGTATGTTCTGCCCGTCAATAATGATGATATTGAATGCATGTATGACATTCTTGTAAAAGCTTTATGCCATGCCGGCGCTCCTGGCAGTTACATCAGTTATCTGAATATTTTGTTTAATAAGGCAAAGAAATTACGGGAGATGGAAGAAAATACAGAGCATACAACTATTTTAGAATAGAGGAGACTTATGCAGAACAGCGGTAAAACTCAAGAAGAGATTGAAGTTCTTTTTAACAACTTTAAAGAGTTTTTAAAAGAGAAAAATAGAAGGTACGGAAACAGCGCTTTATCTCCTGTAAAGATTTTTTCCAAGACCGATGCAGACAGACAGATATGCAACCGGCTTGACGATAAGCTGTCTCGAATCGCAAATGCTAAAGAGCTTAAGAAAAATGACGTTGCCGATGTTTTCGGTTACACTGCCCTATTGCTTATTTCAGAAGGCTGGCTGACTTTTGATGAATTGCTGGATTAGATTGGAGTGAAAGAATGACAGCAAAATATTTATCTATACAAAATAAAAATTGTTCCGGTTGTGAGCATATAAAAGAATGCAGTGAAAAAGTTAAAAAAAAATTATGTCTTATATGCAAAGAACCTATAGCAGAAGAATCTTTTATTATAGATATTACTTTTAAAAGATTTGGACAATTTATGTTTATTCATAAAAGATGTCAAAAGAGGACAAGTAATGACGGAAGACAAAAAAGAGAAACTTAAAGAATATTTAAGTTTAAAAAAAAATGAAATTACAAGTGAACATATAATAGGATTTGCTAATGATTGCTGTCCAGTATGGGCATTAAAGATATTGGCAGAAAGAAGTATTTTTCGGCGCATACAAGATAACTATGATTTTAAAGATATTATTAATTATGTGAAAGATATTGGAAAAATAAGAAATATAAAAAAAAAGGAGATTTCAAATGGATAATAAATATATAAAAATTTTCAATATGGAAATTAATGTTCCGGATTGGGAATATTGTAATATAAAAAAAGCAATACTGCCAGAGATGACGGATATTGTAACTTTTGCAAGGGCGCTAATAATGATCCGTTTTGTTTATTATTTAATTCTTCTTTATACCATATGTATGAATGGGTAAAGAAAACGGATGCATGTTTGGAACTTTCAGAAATAGGGAATGAAGAAACAAATGGTTAAAACAGTAGATCAGACAAAAATATCATTGATACATATAGCTAAAGCACAGCTTAAATTAACTGAAGAATCATACAGGTCAATCTTATCGGGCGTCGGCGTTCTTTCATCAAAAGAGCTGTCTATAGACGGTTTTAAGAGGCTTATGGATGTATTTAAAAAATTAGGTTTCAAATCGTATTCATACAAAAATCGTAAAAAATATCAGAGACAGAAAGAGATAAACAAGTATGTAGGCAATCAGATATGGGGCTGTACTCCTGCAGAAAAAGAATACATAGAATCTCTCTGGTATGAAAAAGCGCGGAATAAGAATCAGTGGAGTCTTGAAGCTTTCATTTACAGGATAGTAAAGAAATCAAGCGCTTTTTTAAACAAGCAGGATGTCGTAAAGATCATTGAGGCTTTAAAGAACTTAAAATGACTTGACAACAATTTTTGCGTATGATTTAAATATGAATAAGGGGACGGGGATAAAATGGAGATATCTAATTTATCAACAGATATGGCGGATCTTCGGGAAATTACGGGTGATGAAATATTTTTAAAAATCTGCCGGCATTTTGAAGGTACAACCATCTATTTTTCAAAAGGTATTATCCGTGATGTTCAAAAACAATTTATCCTTTCCGATTATGATGCAGGCATGTCTTACAGGGAGCTTGCCAAGAAATACAGTTATTCGGAAATGTGGATCAGGGAGATATGCAATAATCTTTTCAAAAACGAGGAAAAAACATTATTCGAAAGTTGAATAAAACAGCCCTTATTTTAGTCATTTTCCTATCAGATGGTATAATTCTTCTAAAAATCGTTTTTTGAATTTTTTAAACACTTTTTAAAACGTTTTAAACGCAGTTTATTATCATATCAATGACCTTATTTTTAAAACTTTTCAGTCTTTTGATTTAAAAGTATTTTATTAAATTACTTTTGTAAATAACTTTATTTGATTTCTTATTATTATTAAAGCATTAATAAAAATAAAAGGCAGGTATTTATGAGTGGTCTCATAAGAGGAAAAGCGGTATCAAAAAGCTCGATGATATTTGCCTCTATGGTTGCGATTGTCTATAACGGATATAAAATTTTTAAAACCGGCAATGCTCCATCACTCGAAGAACAAAAATCCATATTACTTTTATGCGCCGCATTGATTGCTTTTTTTTCACCTGTGTATCTTTCCATATGGCTTGAAAAGATTTTCGGGAAAAAGGAATAAATCATGAACGTTTTTTATATTATTATAATTTTATTAATTATTTCAGTCATTGCCCTTGCATCTGTTTTTCTGACTGTTAAGAAAAAATGGAAAACAGTTTTTGATTTCATATTAAAAAAAATACTTTTACCTTTGGCAAAGTACGGCAAAGGCATAGGAATTGTTTTTTTTATTTTGTTGTCAGCCGTAGCACTGGGAGTACATATTATAATGATGTTTTTTAAAAGCAATAAATGGCAGGAAAATAAGGAGAAGAAGTATGAAGAGGAAATCAATAATATTAATAATCGTCTTAATGATAATACTAAGCTTTTCAGTAAGCGCAAGTGAGATAAAGGTCAAGCTTGACTCTCTTCCCGAAACAATGCCTGCGGAATATGAGAAATTATCAAAGACTGAAACTTACAGAATATTGAAGGAAGAAAGGGATGCAAACATCAGGAAGGATGAGATTATAGAAGATATTTTAGCCGAAAACAAGAGATTGAAAAGCTTGAAGGAAATCAATCACGGTTTCGGAATAAAAGCGGTCGGAGGATTTAATTACAATACCATACATCATCTATGGGGAGTGGACTTGTATGCCGGCGTTAATTACCGCCGGTATTTTCATGTCAGGTTGATAAGGTTATATATACATCCGTATTTTGAAGCTGAAGCTTATGTAAAGGTTTATGACGATTACGGAGGCGCAATCAGCCTTGGATTCGGATTTAATTATTAACGGAGGTTTGATTAAATGTTAAGAAAAGATTTGTTTATAAGGGTTGAAAGAAAACTTGAAAGCTATGATTTCAAATATGAAGAGAATAAAGACGATTTTATGAATAATGTAAAGAACAATGCAATTGATACGATAAAATTATTCAAAGACAATATAGAGATTTTCAAATATGAGAAGATACAGTCTGTTTCAAATTATCCGAAAGTCGACATGAAAGACACTGTTGCTCCGTGCGGTTTTCAGGTCAAATGCTTTGTTGTAAAGAACAATTATTCTGAAGACATCCATGCAATAATAAATGCAGTCGACTGCGAAGGACAGGCAATTGATCAGAATGCATATCAGGTTGACGACGGAGAAAGAAAGGGACGCTGGCTGATCCATGGCAACTATAATAAAAATCAAAAGAAAGACTATGCATTTGCGTATTCCATGGGATGCATTATGTTTTTTCAGACAGCCAAACTATATGATTTTAATGCGCTGTTGAAACTGCACGGCATTAAACAGGATGATATTATAAATGCAGAGTTAATAGAAAAATAAACCGGAGTTAAAATGCCAAAACCTAAAGCTAAAACAAAATTTAAAAAGAATGACAAGCTTATTGTCAAAGAAATTGACTATGATATAGATAATGAGAAATTATCGGAAAGTATTCCTGAGAAAAAGGAATCCATCGATATATTGGCGCTGAAAGCAGCATTGGCAAGCTTTGAAAAAACTATCGGTATCTCTCTTGTTCAAATGAGACAGGGAGTTTCAAGCATGGAGAAGTTCAATAAGGAACTCAATGATTTGACAAAATTGGTACTGGAGTTTGAGTCAAACAGCAAAGAAAGGGATTCAGCTTTGTCAACAAGGATTGAATTGCTGGAACATGACATAAAAGACGTCAAGGAAGACGGAAAAAAAGACATAGAGGACATAAAAAAAATAATAGCCGATTATTTTAAATCTTTTAATGAAAATATATGTCCGAAAGAATTAAGGCAAAGGTGTCTGAAAAAAGCGGAGAATAAGAAGACTTATTTCAAATGGTTCGGTAAAATCCT
>JAFGQB010000308.1 GCA_016935915.1 Spirochaetota bacterium | reverse complement strand
GTCAGAGTTAATAAAGTATTAAATCCTGGAGAATTTTCAATCAGAGGTGATATTGTAGATATTTATTTTTCAATAAATAAAAATCCGGTTAGAATCGATTTCTTTGGCAATAGTATAGAAGATATAAAATTCTTTGATCCTGAATCGCAAGTTAGTGAAACGCCTATTAATTCCTTAATCATACCGCCGCATAAAGAAATTTTATATTCGGAAAACGATAAAAATAAAGCTAAAGAAAAATTATTCAGATTGGATGGGAATGAAGAGGAAAAAAATGAAATTCATGGAAAAATATCAAATTTCCAAAATTTTGACGGGGAACAGTATTATTTAAATCTTTTTTATGAAAAATACTCTATAATTGATTATTTTAAAGAGCCTGTATTAATTATAAATGATCACAAAACAATAAAAAACTGTGAAAAATCATTATTTACAATATTCGAAGAATCATATCATTCTACAGCTTTAAAACGTATCCCTAAGATCAAACCCGAAAATATATTGTTCAGTCTTGATGAATGCTATCTGAAATCCTATAAGGTAATAGAATGCAATTATTTTGATGACAAAAAAAAATTTGATCTTGAATTCGATTTCAAAGGCATACCAAGTTATTCAGGAAATCTGGAATTATTCAAAAAGGATTTTTTTAAATACCATGAAGAAAAGTTTAAAATAGTATTATTTGCAAATAATACTCCTCAAGAGGAAAGACTTAAAGGAGTTTTAAATACCTTTAATCCTGAAGATGACCGGTTTGAATTTGATGAAAAAAATTTCTCAATCTATCCATTACCGCTTTCAGACGGTTTTATTTCTGAAAATAACAGACTTTTTTTCATAACCGACTACGAAATCTTTGGTAAAAGAAAAAAAATGTCAAAGCACTTTTATTCAAAAAGATCCGAAATTATTGACTCATTTACTGATCTTAATGTCGGCGACTATGTAGTGCACATAAACCACGGTATTGGAAAGTTTCTAGGTATTGAAAGGGTAAAAAGTTTCGGAATAGAAAAAGATTATATTGCAATAATGTATGCAGACAATGATAAAATCTTTATTCCGGTTGAACAGCTTAACTTTGTCCAAAAATATATTTCCGAAGGTTTCGCCAATCCTAAGCTTGATAAAATCGGAGCGAAAGGCTGGTCGCACACAAAAGAACGTGTCAAGCGGTCGATCGAGGAGTTAGCAAAAGAATTAATAAAGCTCTATTCTTACAGAATACAGCAAAAAGGTTTCAGCTTTTTACCTGACACTCCATGGCAGAAAGAATTTGAAGCAAAATTCCCGTTTGAAGAAACAGAGGACCAGCTTATTACACTGGAAGAGGTAAAAAGAGATATGGAATCTTTAAAATGTATGGACAGGTTAATCTGCGGTGATGTCGGTTTCGGAAAAACTGAAATAGCATTAAGAGCAGGATTTAAATCAGTTATGAGCGGAAAACAGGTGATCCTACTTGTTCCGACAACGATCTTATGTGAACAGCATTATGAAAACTTTAAAGAAAGGCTTAAAGAATATCCGATAACTATTGAAATGCTTTCAAGATTCAAAAGCCGACAAGAACAAAATGAAATTATAAAAAAATTAAAAAACGGTGAAATAGACATTGTTATAGGAACTCACAGATTACTATCTGAAGATGTAGCCTTTAAAAATCCAGGACTTTTTATAATCGATGAAGAACATAAATTCGGAGTTAAAGATAAAGAAAAACTCAAACAGATAAGAAAAACAATAGATTCTTTATCTTTAACTGCTACTCCGATACCCAGAACATTACATATGGCTTTATCCAGCATCAGGAATATTTCAATTATCAATACACCTCCTGTCAACAGACAAAGTGTTGAAACCTATGTAATCGGTTATAACGAAGAAATACTTATTGAAGCAGTTAAAAGAGAGATAGAAAGACGGGGACAATGCTTTTTTTTATACAACAGGGTAAAAACTATTTATACAATGAAATCATACTTGAAAAAAATCATGCCTGATTTAAAAATTGCAGTTGCACACGGGCAGATGAATGAAGATGAACTCGATGAAGTGATCCATAACTTCATAAATCATCAATTTGATATGCTCTTGACAACAACGATAATTGAGTCTGGAATCGATATGCCGAGAGTTAATACCATTTTTGTGGACAGATCTGATAAATTCGGACTTGCTCAATTATATCAGCTTAGAGGAAGGGTTGGCAGATCAGACAGAAAGGCTTATGCTTATTTTTTTTATGACCCTGACATATCATTAACAGAAGATGCGATGAAAAGATTAAGAGTAATATCTGAATATACCGAACTGGGCAGCGGTTTTAAAGTGGCAATGAAGGACATGGAGATCCGTGGTGCAGGCAATTTACTGGGACCGGAACAATCAGGTGACATTCTTGCCGTAGGTTATGAGCTTTACTGCAAACTTTTACAGGAAGCATTGAATGAACTGGCTCCTGAAGAAGCTGAAGAATTAAAAAAAGAAAAAAATGAAGTATATCTTGATCTGCAATATACCGGATTCATACCTGATTATTATATAAAAGATTCAAGACAAAAGATGGAATTTTATAAAAAAATCGCAAGTATAATTCATACCGAAGAAATTGATATAATAAAAAAGTCCTTGATTGACAGATTCGGCAAGATTCCTAATGAGGTATTATCTCTTTTTTTTCTCTCTGAAATAAGAATTTTATGCAAAAAACTAAATATAAACGAAATGATTGAATCATCAGATAGGATTGAAATTAAATTTTCAAATGTATCAGATCTAAACATGCAAAATTTAATGAAAACAATAAGCTCAAGCAATGGGGAAATTTATTTAAAACCTAAATACCCAAACAGCTTATTTGTAAAAATGAAGGAATTCGAAGACCTTACTAAAAAAGGCGATTTTATAAAAAAGACATTGATGAAAATCATAGACTGATTTAATAATCTCTTCAAGAGTACACAATAATAATAAATTAATAAAAAAAATAATTATGAAAAGAATTCAATTTCCAAAAAAATGACATTTATGTATTGCGCTTTTTTATGAATAACAGTTGAGACAGTTTATATAATTAAAAACCGCCTTTTTTAAAAAAGATAGTTTCTATAGTGTATAAAAAAATTATCAGATCAAAACTGAAGGAAATATTATTTATATAATATAAATCATAACTTAATTTTTTGTTCATTTGGTCAATCTGATTTACATAAGGATATTTTACCTGAGCCCAGCCTGTTATACCGGGCTTAATTAATAATCTTTTTTTAAAAAGAGGATATTTTTTTATTATCTCTTCAATAAGCTCTAATCTCTCGGGTCTTGGCCCGATTAAAGACATATCCCCTTTTAAAACATTAATCAGCTGAGGTATCTCATCTATTCTTAAAGGTCTTATGATTTTACCTATAAATGTCAATCTTTTATCATTTTTAACAGTAAAATTAATAATTTTATCATCTGTTTCTTTCATGCTTCTGAACTTGTAAATAAAAAATTTTTTATTGTTTACGGTCATCCGTGACTGTTTATAAAATATTTTTCCTTTTGAAGTTGCTTTAATAAAAAAAATTAATATAATTATCAACGGAAAAAAAATGATCAGCAAAAATATTGAAATGATAATGTCCAGAAACCTTTTCATATATTTATTATAAAAAGAATCAAGTTTATAAGAAGAAAATCTTTCATAATGGCTGTTCTGTATGATCTCAGCGGGCAATGACTGATCAAAATATTCAAATATATCTATTAATGAATAAATTTTTCCGCCATTAATTTCATAATTATTTAAAATATTAATCTGATCTTTATTAAAATACTGATCTGTATCAACTATCAATATATCGTTATTCTTAATTTTTTCATTAAATATCCTTATGTCATCATTCAGTAAAATCATGTCAACATTCATTGAAAACCATTTACTGTATTCTTTTATTAAATCATTTAAAAGAAAATAATTTTTTTCATTTCCAAAATAAAGAAGGTTTACGGTTTTTTTATTCCTTATTAAAAGTAAAAAAATCATTTTATTATAAACTAAAATAATTATAGGAATAACAATAAAACCGATAAAAAAAACAAATCTGGCGAATTGAAGTTTTGTTATATAAAAAAAAACACCAAAAATTGACATGGTTAAAAAAGAAACAAAAAAAATCAAAGGTATTGTTTCTGTTATTTTATTTATCTTATTAACTTCATACAATCTAAATGAAATCATAATAATAATTAAAACAAAAGAATAAACAATAAAATAAATTAAAGTCTCAAAATTAATAGTTCTTTTTTCTATGCCTATGAAATTTATCCAGGAATATCTAAATTTAAATATGATGATAAAAAAAATAAACGAAATAATGAAATTTGAAATGACAAAAACTATTTTATTAAATCTAAACATTAAATTTTCTTTAAATCAAATAATATTATGTAGATTAAAAAATATTGCATTTATGATATTAATTGTCAAGAATGATTATTTGCTAAATTTTTAATTTCTCTTTCGGCTCGCCTATAAAATACCCTTGAGAATAATCTATTCCAATATCAATAACCATGTCCTGAATTTCCTTTGAACATACAAACTCTGCTATTGTTTTTAATCCTAATTCTTTGGCAAAATTATTGATGTTTTTTACAATTATATAAGACATTTTATCATTCAATATATTTTTAACAAGCGAAGAATCAATCTTTATATAATCTACATTAAGTTTTAAAATATGAGAAAAATTTGAATAGCCAGTGCCAAAATCATCAACTGCAATCTTTACTCCATAAGATTTAACATTATCAATAAAGTTTTTCACCACCTCATAATTTTCAATGCCTTCAGATTCTACTAATTCAAAAACCAGTTTGTTCCTTATATTTAAATTTTCCTTGATCATGGACATAATAAAAATATTAGTTTCATGGTCAATTATGTCATCAACAGAAATATTAATGGAAAATTCTTTTTCTAATTTTGAAAAAACAGTAAAAGATTTATGAATCATAATCTGAGTTATCTTATAGTAATGCTTAGTTTTTTTTGCAATATTTAAAAAATAAAACGGACTGACAGGTTTCCCGTCATCAATTAACCTTACAAGACATTCATATTTTTCTACAACTCCGTTATTATTATTAATTATAGGCTGAAAATAAGGTACAAGGCAGTCATTTTTGATTGCATTGTTTAATTTTTTGCTCCATATTATAGTTTCATTTAATAATTGAGAATTATTAATTTTTCTGTCATAAACATAAAAATTTCTTTTGAATTTTAATGCTTCTTTTAATGCCAGATCACAATTTGACAATAAGTTATTGTTATTTATCTTTTCATCTTCTATAAATGATTTGGCAACACCGAATGTAACTGTTATATGAATATAAAAATTTTTATATATAAAAGGTGTTTCAATGATTGATTCATTAAAATAATGAACCAATACCTCGATTTCCTTATCAGATAAATCCCTCTTTACCAATATAGCGAACTCATCAGACTGCATTTTAAACAGCATATAATCATCATCAATCAAGAGAGAATTTAATCTTTTGCAAATTTCAACCAATATATAATCCCCAGAATCAAAACCGTATAAATCATTCACTTCCTTAAAAGAATCAACATTTATCAAAAAAAGAGTAAAGAAATTATCTGATTTAATATTTAAAAGTAAACTGTTGCGGTTAGCTCTATGTGTCAGAGGATCTGTATAAATAGATCTTTTTAAAAAATAAAGATCTGACTTTAAAAATTTATACTTAAAAATTATCAACGGTAGGATAATTATTAAAAAGAAAATGAAAATAGACATTGAATGAATATTGGATGATTTTATAAGTTCATTGATCTTTTTATATCCAATACTACCTGTCACTATAAATACATTACCATTTGATGTTACATGAGGAACATAAGCTGTTTGATAATCACCATCTTTTCCTTTATAAACCTCTATAACTATTGTTTTATCAGTAAAAGCAGATATTAAATTTTTAATGTCATTATAATTTGTATCATGAAATTTAAAGTAAGTTCCTTCTATAAATTCATCATCTGTTGAGCTTGATAAGGTGTAATAAATGATATTTCCTTTTTTAATTAAAGTAGATAAGCTGGTTATTTTAAATTTATTACAATGGTTTGATAATTTAACAGTATTTTTATGTTGTTCATCATCACTTACAACTTTTTTATTATCTAATATTTCATTATTAAATTTTATTACAGATTCAGGAATTGTAGTACATGCATTAATTAAATTTTTATTTATTTCATTAAAAATTTGTTTTTTATTCTTATTGAAACTGTAAAAAATAAAAATTATATCTCCAATTATATAAATGAAGATGCCAAGGATTAAAAATAAAATCCTTTTTTTTAAAATTTTTTCTCTTAAAATATCATCTTGTCTCAAAATAAATAACTCTTCCTTAATTTATTATATAACAAATATTTATTTTTAGAACAAAATAAAAAAAAATTTTATAATATAAAAAATTATTATATAGACATAAAATGGTATTTCATATATATATAAAAAAAGAGATCAACTTATGAATTTCATAAATAAATGCAAAGAAAGATTCGACAGTCTCAAAACAGTATTATGCATTGGTTTTGATCCTGTAATAGAGAAAATTCCTTTTAAAAGAAAAAATAACATCAAAAAAACACTGATAAATTTTTATTTTTCAATCATTGAAAATTTTCATAAGTATGCATTGGCAGTCAAACCTAACATTGCTTTTTATGAACAATATGGAATAGACGGATTGAAAGCATTAAAGGAAATAATTAAAAAGTCCAAAATAAAGGAAATACCGGTTATATTGGATGCCAAAAGGGGCGATATAGGTGAAACAGCAAAAGCTTATGCAATTGCGGCATTTAATGAATTTGATGCTGACGCTGTAACATTATCACCTTATTTGGGTTTGGATTCTTTGGAACCTTTTTTTAAGTTTATAGAAAAAGGTTTTTTTATTCTTGCAAGGACATCAAATAAAAGCAGCAATGATCTGCAATTAATCAAAACAATTGACAACAGATTCATTTATCAGGAAATTACTGACAAAATCATTCAATGGAATAAAACATACAGCAGTAATATTGGCGCTGTTGCCGGCGCTACACACATTGAAGAGTTAAAAGAAATAGTTGTAAATTTCAACAAAGAAAGCGGACTGCCGATTTTAATACCCGGAGTTGGAAAACAGGGAGGCAGTTTCAATGAAGTAATAGATATTTTAAAGGAAATAAACTATCCTTTATATAAAGTTTTCATTAATTCATCTTCAAATATCAATTATGCATATTTAAATTACCCTGATATGAATTATTTGGAAGCAAGTCTTTTTGAAATTAAAAAAATGCAGCTACAATAATTTGAAATCCAAAAAGATATTAATTATCAATTATATTTGATTTTTTATAAAAAAAATATTAAATAAATCAATTTTTGAATATATTTGACAATTTTTTTAAAAATAACTATAATTATTTCATTCAAATTTGTTTTTCATACATTTAAAGATTGATTATATCTTAAAAAATGTAATTAGTTTTATTAAAGGATAATCTTTGGAAAACACAAATACTAGTATTTTGATTTATGAAAATGAATCTGAGATAAAATGGTCGGACCTGAATTTAATCAGAAATATAATAAATAATGTTCTCACAGAAAAAAATATCAATAATCATGATATCGGTGCTTTGGTAATGATAGTCAATGAATTATTGGAAAACATCTGTAAATATACTCATGATAAAAAAGTAAAACTGACATTAACCCAAATAAAAAAATCTCATCCCATTATTTTAATCAAAATAGAAAATTCCGTTAAGGATTACTATAGTAAAAATTTAATTGAGTTAAAAAAAGAGATAAAAAGGGTCAATTCTTATAATGATATGGACAAATTAATGATAGAATCAGTTCTAAGATCATCAGAATTAAGTAAAAATGAAAGCAAACTCGGCATCCCTTTGATCAGAAAACTATCAAAAGGAGCAAAAATTATAATAAATAAAAGTAAAAAGTTCAATCCTGGTATTTTAATAAAAATCAAATATAAATTGGACCAAAATTAAAATTTTTCACTTCAAAAGCTCTTCTG
>JAFGQB010000063.1 GCA_016935915.1 Spirochaetota bacterium | reverse complement strand
TTTCTATCATGAGATACATTAAAAGCAATGTCCCAGTAATGTTTTGTATCAGGTGAATATGTGCTTTCAATATAGATTGCCATGCCTTCATTCAGCCAGACAGGAACAGGTGAAAAAACACTTGTCACTTCACCTATAGCCAGATGCGCAAGCTCGTGTGCCAATATTTCGTAAAATTCTTTTTCCCAGAAATATTTGTCTCCTTCCTCTCCTTCATATCTTTTTACTGATGGAGGCCACATTATTATCATGTCCTTGGTCTGAAAGCCCGAGGGATACCAGTATAAAATTTCGTCCTCTTTCCGGGCATGAAGCTTTCTGTAGCTTTCAAGATCAGGTGGAAGAACAACAGCCCTGTCATTACTGAAGTTTATGCCGGTTAATCTTTTTACCAATAAATTTATCTCTAGAAGTTTTTGAGCATTTATTTTATTTAAAAGCTGTTCATCTTTTTTGGTGTAGAATATTTTAAAATATCCCATTTTTTTTTCTAGATAATTTTCAGGCCAGATGGGATTTATCGATGAATATGTAAGCGGTTTATGAATATCTGCAATCCTGATACCTTCTGGAAAGTAATAAGAATAGAGTGCTTCTGTTGTTCTTGTTTTTTTATTAAAGTAATGTTGTGATTTTTGAAATTCATTTGTTATTGCTATGGCTTCGATTTCTTTAAAAGTAACTAAAACAGCATCGGTTTTATACAGATAGTCGTACCTTACATCATTATCATGAAGCAATGCTATGCTGTCAATTTTTTCATTAATAAAATCTTCAACAAAAAATATGTATTTATATTTTTTGTCTTTAGGTTTATACGAATATTGGGGAAACGGTTCAATGAATTTCATGATCTCACCCTGTTCGAGAGTAAGCTTTTGTTCTTTATCGGACCTGTAATAATTTATACCATCCATATTTATCCTGAATGAATTATTTTTTTCAAATACGGCATAAAGCTCTGTCCCTTTTGCATCCTCTTCAAAATAGTCGCCGTTTGTTTTATAAAAATATTTTCTTCCTTCTTTAAAAGTAATTTTTATCTCATTGTTATGGAAGAATGATATTAATGCTTTCTCTTCTTCAGGGTATTGGTATTCGACTGCATTATTATAATCCTTTGTTTTTTCCCCCTTGATAATTTTTCTGGGCAATGGTTTTTCAACTTTTATATTTAATAACTGCTCTTTAAGGCTTAAATAAACAGGATCTTCTTTCATTAATTGCAAATGTCCCTTGGTCTCCTTATAAATTTTAGCATCAAGGTAAATATCAGGTTTTAATAGAGTATTATAATCGGATAAAGTCAGAATCCCGGGATTAACAGGATCAACCTCCGGATCAACATCCCATTTATAAGGACTTGCCTTTTCAGGTTTATATTTAACAGGCGTCAAATAATAAGGCTGTTTTAAATAAATAATTTTATCATCAGGAACATATTCTTTAGGCAGGGTAATACAGGTTAAAAAGATGACCATTGGTAGAAAAAAAAGTAATTTATATAATATATTCTTATTTTTATGGTTCATGTTTTCTTCCTTTTTAATGTTTTATTATTAATAGCATAAATAAGTTTTAATATTCAACTTATTTTTTAAGCTCATATTCTATATTGTTCCTAATTGATGACTCAATTATTTTTTTGCAAAAAAACTAAAATTTGTGGAAATTATGCAATTAATTATATATAAAGGTATAAAACTAAATCAGGAATATAATTTGGACAATAGGGATAAATTTACAGATAAAGCAATACTTTATGCTAAGTACAGACCTTCCTATCCTCAGGAATTTATTGATTATTTATATGATAAAACCGGGATGAACAAGGATTCTATAGTTGCCGATATTGGGGCAGGGACAGGCATTCTTACCAAATTATTATCCGGTAAAGTTAAAAAAATTTATGCCGTGGAACCAAATCAGGATATGTTGATGGAGTGCAAAAAGTATTTAAAAGGAACAAAAAATATTTCCTGTATTGATGCAAGTGCTGAAAATACAACACTGCCTGACAGTCTGGTTGATTTTGTCACTGTGGCTCAGGCTTTTCACTGGTTTGATAAAGAGAAAGCAAAATCTGAATTTCGAAGGATATTAAAAACCGGAGGAAAAGCAATTATTATCTGGAACAATAAACCTATAGAAAATGATTTTTTAAAAGAGAACAGTGTGATCTTAAAGAAATATTGCACTGAATTTAAAGGTTTTACAGGAGGTGTTGACACCAAGCAGTCTTTATTATCTGATTTTTTTAAAAACAGCTTTTATGATTATAAAATCTTTGAAAATAATAAAAAGTTGAATCTGGAAGAGTTTATAGGAGGTATTTTGTCCGCTTCATATTCACTCTCTGAAGGCAATTTAAATTATGATCTGTATATTTCTGAATTGACCGGTGTTTTTAATAAATACAGCATTAATGGCATACTCAAAATGAAACTTAAAACTCACTGCTATATAGGAGAGTTATAGTTTTAAATGCTGATCAATGACATCTCGATATTAATATAAAATTAATTTGCTGCTATTTTAATCCCTTCGTCCGCCCAGAAGCCCAAGCCTTATCGCAAAATATAAAAGCTGAGTAACAGCAGCTGCAGCTGCTGCAACATAGGTCAATGCGGCACTATTAAGCACAGCATTGACTCCGTTTAACTCTTCCCTGTTTACAATGTTGTACTCAAAGAGAAGTTTTTTGGCTCTGTTTGAAGCATTGAACTCTAAAGGTAAAGTGATGATCTGGAAAACAACTACCCCTAAAAAGAAAAAAAGACCTATCTGAGCTAAAAAAAGACTTAAAAAAGAACCTATGATGATCAAAAATATTGCCGCATTGCTTACAAGGCTTATTGGTCTTGCAAGTCCCATCCAGAGTTTCATTATGAACATACCCTGATAATGCTGAAGGGCATGTCCGGCTTCATGAGCAGCTACACCTAAAGCCGATATGGATTGAGAATTATAAACTCCTTCTGAAAGTCTTAATATTTTATCCGCAGGTGAGTAATGATCTGAAAGCCAACCGCTTGTAGGTTCTATTTTAATATTATGCACACCGTTCTTTTCAAGGATTATCCCGGCAATATCTTTTCCAGTATAGCCTGAACGTGTTCCGATTTTTGAATATTTTTGAAAGTTTGATTTTACCATACCCTGTGCAATCATGGAAAATATAAGCACTGGAAGCATTATTACTATATATAAAGGATCAAAATGGTACATAAATGGCATAAAAATCTCCTTTTAATTTCATTTGATAATATTTAATTAATTTAATACATTTAGTTTTAATAATTATTTTATTTTATAATATATTGCAGGTTTAATAAAATAATTTTACAAATAAATTATTTCTTGTTAACTGCGGTTTTTTTTTGCGATGAGTCTATCCGGAAAAGGACAATTTTCAAGCAGTATGGTTTACCTGTAAGGATTTTTTAATTTAAATATTTTCTAAGTATTAAAAATATCCCCAATTGTTCTAATTTTCTATTCTTGTCATTATACACCCTTTATTATTGTCATTTCGAACGAAGTGAGAAATCTTCTTTTAATTATTTTTTTTTCTCTTAATAATTGTAGGGGCGTGATTAATCACGTCCCTACGTTATAATAAAGATTACTTATTATGTTTTAAAATTGTATAAGTCAAAACTTCTAAATTAAATGAAAAACCATACTTCATTTCCATTATTGTGAAAAAAGTTTTCATTTATTTTTTTGTAAAATATCTTTTGGATTTCAAATAATTTTATATATATTTAAATTAATCATGGGAAAATTAATAGGTATGATCATAGGTTCTGTTTTAGGACCATTAGGAGCTTTTTTCGGATTTATAATAGGGGCGGTTTTTGATTCCCTGCATATCAGAAAAGCAAGTTATTATTATTTTAATTTTGACTCGGATTCGATTCTTGAAGAATCTTTTCCTGTTCTTGCCGCAGCAATTACAAGGGCAGGAGGAGTTGCAAAAGAGAGTGTCTTGGCGACAAAAAACATCGCTGTACAGCTTTTAGGAGTAGAAAAGGCATCAAAAGTAATGAAGATCTATAAGAATTTGTGTGAAAAACAGTTTTCAATGTATATTCTGCAAAATATATGCGACAATATCCTTTATAATGTCGATTATCAGTCAAAAATTTATATTATTTCATTGCTTCTTGCAATTATAAAAGCGAGAAATGTTTTTTCCCTGGATGAAGTATATGCAATAGAAAAAATAGCCCGTGCAATCGGGATATCCGTTTTTGATTTTGAAACATTATTAAGGAATTACAGAACAAGAAGTGGTTATTATCAGAGTGATTTCTCATCAGGTAAAATCAATCAGTCTGACCCTTATGATGTTTTGGGAGTTAAAATTGATGACTCTGTCGAGGATATCAAAAAGCAATACAGGGCTTTATGCAAAAAATATCATCCTGACCTGACGCAAAATCTCCCTGAAAAAGAACGGGAAGAATCAAAAATCAAAATGAAAGAGATTATAAATGCTTATGACAGGATCAAGAAGGAAAGAAAATTCAATTAATTCAAAATTATTAACTTTTAATTTTTTTTGTATTAAAATAAATATAAAAATGTTATTTTTTATTGTAATGGAATAATTTTTATAAAATGATATGTTTAAAAATTTTAACCACAGAGTACATTGAGCTCACTGAGTTGAATAGCAATGGACTTAAACCCTTTGTTG
>JAFGQB010000307.1 GCA_016935915.1 Spirochaetota bacterium | reverse complement strand
TCATTGAAGGCTTAAACGGCAAGCCGAAAGTTCCTGACAATGTGATCGATGTCGGTAACTCAGGAACAACTTTAAACATATCACTCGGTACTTCCTGTTTGATTGACGGATATACAATATTTACCGGAGACAATCAGATCCGCTCGCGTCCGGTGGGTCCGCTGATTGATGCATTGAACAATCTGGGTGCAAATATTATAACAGCCAAAAACAATGGAAAACCGCCTCTTTTTGTAAAAGGCAGAGCAAAAGGCGGGCATACAAAACTCGATGCAGTAAGCTCTCAATTTTTGACATCACTATTGATCAATTGTCCTTTGATGGAAAAAGATACGACCATTGACTTGATAAGACTGTTTGAAAAGCCTTATGTCGATATTACATTATGGTGGCTTGATAAGCTCGGTATTAAATATGAAAACCACGATTATAAATCATTTAAAGTTTTCGGCGGTCAAAAATATAAGGCTTTTGTTCAAACCATTCCTGCTGATTTTTCAAGTGCAACCTTTTTCCTGGTTTTAGCGGCAATAACCGGCGGTGAAATTGAGCTGAAAAATCTCGATATGACCGATCCTCAAGGGGACAAACTTGTTGTTAAAATTTTAGAAGATATGGGTGCTGAAATTAAAATAAAAAAAGAGAGTATTATTATAAAGGGGAAAAATTTAAAAGGCAGTGAAATCGACATGAACTCAATACCGGATGCACTGCCTGCAATGGCGGTTTTAGGATGCTTTGCAGAAGGTGAGACAAAATTATTGAACGTACCACAGGCAAGACTTAAAGAAACCGACAGGATAAAGGTAATGTTTGAAGAGCTTTCCAGAATGGGTGCTGATATAAAAGAATTGGATGACGGGTTGATAATTAAACAGAGTAAATTAAAACCCTGTACTTTAAACGGGCATCATGACCACAGGATCGTTATGGCACTTACGGTAGCAGGGCTTAATTTGGGCGCAGAAACTTTAATAGAAACTGCGGAAGCCGCTTCTGTGACATTCCCCAATTTTAATGAATTAATAAAAAACTGCAGAGGAAATATTACAATGGAAAAATAAAATTATGGAAACAACAACATTTGAAAAACTTAACGATGAACAAAAAAAACTGCTCAATGAAGCAGAAGTTATATTAAAGAATTCATATTCGCCATATTCAAAATTCAAAGTGGGCGCAGCTCTTTTAACTGAAGACAATAAATTATTCACCGGGACCAATTTTGAAAATGCATCCTTTGGAGCATCAATCTGTGCAGAGAGAGCATGCATAAGCGGAGCAAATTCAAACGGTTATAATAGAGTAAAAAAAATTGCAATTATTGCAAAATCCGATAAAATAAATTCTGATTTTATTGTGAGTCCCTGCGGTATCTGCAGACAGGTAATACTGGAGTCTGCAAAAATATCAGAAGTTGACATAGAAATTATTATGTCAAATAAGGATAAAACAAAAATAATAATAAGCACAATAAATGAATTGCTGCCTCTGGCTTTTAAACTGGATAAATATAATTAAAAGATAAAGAAATTTATTTTTTAAAGAATAAATAACGAAAATTAGTATATATATGAAAAAGAAAATTATTTTTAGTTTTTTTATTTTAACTTTGTCGCTCAAACCTGTTAAAGCGGATATTATTATTACTTTTCTGCACAAAGGCAGATATTATGAGGTAAGTCCTTTTGAAAGAAAAGATATTAATATTGAAACATTTGATCCATTAAAAATTATAGATCAATCCCAGAAATACAGGCTTATCTTATCCTCACTGGAAAAATCACGATTGGCAAGTCTTTTTTTTGTCGGAGATAAGTATGAGTTTAACGATGTTCAACTTGAGTTAATTGATACAACCGTTTATAAAATTACCGACAAATTAAATTATTTATCAATTAAATTCTCAACTGGTAAATATGATAATATTATTATTAACTCTGCCATCAATTTCGGCAGAAAAGAATTTAATGATACCGATAAAATAGCAACCTCTTTAACGGTAAAATATCTTTTAAAAAAAATGACAGGAAAACTTGAAAGAGTTGAGAATAAAATAACTAACCGGGGATTAAGCAAACCGCAAATCGACAAAGAGTTTAAAAAATTTCTTGATGAATTGAAAACTCAAAAACCCGGTGATATTATATATTATCTGACTAAATTTGCAGAATTGAATTTTGAGCTGGATTTATCAAATAAAAATTTAACCGATGAATGGACAAATCCTGTAGATCTTTATTTTTATAAAAAGGGTGATTACAAGTCTTTTGCTTTTTTTTACTATTATGTTTTAAAAGAGATCGGTTATTCCGTAAAACTCTATCTTGTTGCACCATTGATTAAAAGAGATGAAAAAGAATTAAATGAATTATATGAAATCTTTATAAACAAAAAAAATAAAGATTATATTTATAAAGTTCAAGAACTAGAACAAGAGTATGAAAGAGTTGATTCAAAAAAAATTTTAAAAGATTTCAGTGATAATTATTATGAATCAATGAAACAAAGACCTGCACCAATATTTTTTTACAAGCCCCCTGATTTTAATTCTGCTGTTCTGATAACAGCTGTTAAGATAAATGAAAAATGGATGTATACTACTGGAAATAAATGGATAAGCACAGAAATCATTAATCCGGACAGAATCTGTTATCACTACTCAGGCGGAATTTGCTACTATTCCCAGATCATAAATGACATTATTGATACAATAATATTCAATAATCTTCCCTTTACAGAAAGAGATCTTGACATATTATGGGATGTTTACTATGAATAACATTTAATAGCTGCTGATTTAAAATTTTAAGTTTCCTGCTCCCTCTCTGATTATTTCAATATTATCATAATTCAGTCTTATAACAGTTGTCAATAGTTTAGGCAGGGATTCACCATGATCCAAAATAATATCAATACCTTCTATTTCTTCAAGCTCCCAGCCGCATTCGTATAAATTTTCCTCTGCATAATTATTATCCCACCAGCCTTTTGATTTAATAATCCTGGATGCAGTAATCGAAAAGATCGGATGACCATGTGTCTGTATTATCTTTATCGGAACAGGATTATTAGGAATTCTGACTCCAATTTCCAGCCTCTTCATATTCACCTTTTTTTCAATTTTATTTTTAGCAGGCAGGACAAAAACAAAAGGACCTGGCGTATATTTTTTAATGACCTTAAATCCTTTATTATTAAATTCAGCCACTTCCTCTATCTGGGAAATATTTGAACATATCATAGTCAAAGTATAATTCTGGAAATCACCTTTTATTTTTCTTAATCTTTCAATTCCGGCAACGGAAGTAACACTGCATCCGATGCTCCAGCTTGAATCTGTAGGATATGCAATTATCCCTCCGTTAAATAATAGACTGGAAACTCTTTTTAAAATTCTATCATCAATATTGTCTTTTATAATATATTCTATCATATTCAAGCTCTTTAAAATATTATCGACATAATTATAATTACTATTTTTATATTTTATATAAATATTTTTCAATTAAAATATTTAAAAATAAATGTTATTTTTTTTAAAAAACTTTAATTATAAAAAAATTAAATTCTATAATAACCAATAAATTATTTTAAAAACTATTTTCAAATTTTTAATTGACAATATTATTCCTATTATTTATAATTTTAAAATTAAAAAAAACATAAATTTTAAGGATCAATTTATGGCTCAAATTAAAAAAAAAAATATAAATTTAAGTGAATATTATCAAAAAGATTCTTTCGCAGTTATTTTATTATCTTTGTTATTATTTATTTATTTAGTTCCGGGCTTATTTGCCGTAGATAAAATTTTTTTTGATGATGCTTCTTTGGGATTTTCACGAATTCTAGGCGTTGCACAATTGGTTAAAAACGGAGAGATACCTTTATGGGATCCGTACACTTTTACAGGTGCCAGACCCTATTTTGCAATGGTTGAAAGTCCGATCTACAACATCTTATTATATCCGTTATATTTTATTGCAAATACCGACAACATAAATCAAAGCTTTACTATTCTCTATTTGATTCCATACACCTTCTTTATTATTATTTCAGGGATCGGTGTATATTTTTTTACAAGGAAAATATTAAAATTTCATATACTTGCCGCATTTGTTTCAGGGTTTTTATATGCGACATCTCCTGTACTGGGAGCCTCTTTAAAATCAATCCATAACACACAGGTATTTGCTTTTATCCCTTGGGTACTGCTGTTTGTATTTTTATATCTTCACTCAAATAAGTTAAGATGGTGGCTATTGTCAATACTATT
>JAFGQB010000306.1 GCA_016935915.1 Spirochaetota bacterium | reverse complement strand
GACAACATGATAAATGCTTTACGAGAAATTTTAATAAATAGAATTGAGGAAAAAGGGATAGTACATTCGATCATACTGCTTGTTGAAAGAAAAATGAAAAAGGTTAAAAATTATATTACAAATCAATAGTACACATGTTTATTTAATGTCAATTGGATTGTCTGCAAAATAATCAATAACTGAATAATTCTCGTTTTTTAATAAATATTCTAATTTCAACCCGAATTCCTCCATTATAGCTAAAAATAACGCTTCTAAAATCACTATATTCTGTTCTTTTCCTTCCTTTTTATTTAATAAAATCTTTAAAAAAGAATAATTTTCATCAATTGTTTCTCTTAAATGATAAACAGGTTTTATATATGGAAAAGGAATATGGTTCGCTTTCTCAACAATTATATCAAAATTATTAATTTTATCATAACCCGACAGATGAGTTACAGCAGTATCCTGAAAATCTACAGCACCGTCGCTTTTCCCCAATTTTAAATAATCAGCAAGATTTTCAAACATCAATGCATAGGATTTGGTCACTCTGAAATTATAAACATTCACAGATTCCGGCAGACTTTCATTATTTAAAGATTTAATCAGTCTATGATCCGGATGAAGATCCTTTATGGCAGGGTCAAAGCCTAAAACATTTTTATGCCCGTCAAATGGGATATTATATAAAATATAACTGCCGACCATTTTTCTTAAAAACCTTGCCCCTGCTTTATCTCCATGCATTAAGCCTATTTTAGTTGAGTCAATCATTTCTTTATAACTGATATCTTTTATGCTGCCTTTAAAATCAATAACACGAATTGTTTTCTCCTTGTTTAAATAAATTTTTTCTATAGAATCCCTGATTAATTCCTGAAAAGCACTTTTCAGTGCATAAACCAATCTTGCACCTTTTTGCGGCACAGATAAATTAATAATTGAATTAATATGGGGATTAATGTTTTTATCTTTACATATTTTAATGTACTGTCTCAATGCCACCCCTCCGCAGGAATGAGCAATAATATTGAATTTGATCTCATCAGGAGTATTAAAATAACCATTGTCATTTATATAAAAATCTTGATCATTTTTAGAAGGTTTTAATATAATCCTATAACTGTCTTTAAATTCCCTGAAAAAAACCTTTTTCCCATATATTGCCCATATTTCTTCCGCTAAACCGCTGAAACTGATAAGCTTATCCCCGATTTTAATAGTCCCTCTGTAATCATTACCCTTATGTTTGGTGAGACTTTTATAGTTTTTAAAATCAGGAGCCATACCATGGATAAAGCAGAAAAATCTGTCAGCCATTAAATATAAAGAAATATCAGTTCTATATAATCCGATCAAATTAGCTATAGACAACCTATTGTACTTTGATCCAACAATATTAGATGAACAGATTATTTTATGATTATTATAATTGTACTTATCATTAAAATAATTATTATAGTAATAACCGTCCATATTGTTCAAATTTTTAACAAGCTGTGTATCTTCAACCAATAAATCGCCGTTATCAAACATCCCTGGAATATACACAAAAATATATTTCATTTCACTGGAATTTAATAATATGATCGAAAGAAACAAGAATATTCTGATAAAAAATCTTTTTTTCATAACGACCTCTTAACAAATAATATAAAAAAATTAATAAAAAAAAATTCCCAATAATACAACTAAAGAATTTAATGATAATATTACATCATTTTTATGATAAAACAAATCATTTAATTAAATTTGTTATTATATTTTTCTTCAAATTATGATATAAATTATTTTTTTAAAAGAGGAAAAAATTAATGAACAATAAACATATTTATAAAACAAGGACAAGATATTCGGAAATAGACGGAATGAAAATAGTTCATAATTCAAATTATTTAATATATTTTGAAGAAGCAAGGACAGACCTTGTCCGGGCAAATAATTATTCATACGAACAAATCGAAAAAGACGGATTTATGTTCCCAATATCAGAAATTAAATTAAATTTTAAAAATCCAATTTATTATGATGAATTAATTTCCGTTTTTACATATCTGGAATATGTAAAAAATTTTTCTCTCAAATTTTTATATGAAATTTATAAAGAAAATAATGAACTTGCATGCAAAGGCTATACAATTCATGCCTGTTTGGATAAAAACAGTTACAAAATCCTTGAAATAAATGATAAATTAAAAAGTGCTCTAAAAAAATATATAATAAAATAAAAAAGGCAATCTGTTGATTTTTCAGATTGCCTTTTTTATTGTTTTTAAAAAATTATTTAATTTCTTCTGCTGATAATGTTATTACACCCATTCCAACACCTGAACTTTCAACTCCCTTTTCAGGAGTACTCCATTGAAAAAAAGACTGCGGATAATCTTTAATTCTGCCAGGAGCCTGATCTTCGTCTCTTGCCCTGAATTCAAACGGAAATTTATCGCCTGCTTTTAAATTCTTTTTAAAAGACTTCCATGCAATAAAAATTTCACCCCAATAGGTATTGCCTTCCTGTGTCCAGCCCATTTTTACTCCATCTTTTGGTACGCCGAACCTTATTGTTGCTTTTGCTTCATTTTCATATGTAACAATCCATGCAAACTCCAATGGTGGTTCTCCTGCATCAAATTCATGATTTTTATTAAAAAGTAAGCTGATGTCATCATCCCTGGACCAATCACTGATAAAATCATCTTTATATATTTCTCTTACAAACTTATCATCAACGAATTTTGTCAATATATAAAGACCTTTATTATCCCACATCATTCCAAACCATACGCTGAAATCTTCCGGCTTCGGTTTTGGCTCAATTGTTCTGTCTCTGTCAATTACAGTTTTATTAACTGGCACCATCTGAACCTGGTTCCAAATCTTATCAACTCCTTTACCGATTCTTGGTGCTGTTTTTGTTTTTTTTGCTGTATAATTCTCAACTGCAAACATTGCTATCGGCAGCATTACAATCATTAAAACAGCAATAAAAATTTTAAAATTTTTCATTTTTTCACACTCCCTTATTAATTTTTTATTTATTATATTGATTTAAGACTTTTTTTGCAAGTTTTTTCAAAAAAAATTACAAAAAATAAGCTTAAATTTTAACTATATTAATTCTTTCATTCGAAAGAAATTTTAAATATTCAAAACTCTGCATCTGCCATAATAAATTTTTATTGATAATAAAATCAATGAAATATGACTGTCTTTCCTTTCCTCTTGAAGATTTGACTATCCATTTAATAATACATTTAATTGTACTTGAATTGATAAAAAATAGTTCTAAAGTATTTATCTGAACTTTTTCGATATTTTCACTATAAGCAATATTGTCTATATTATTAAAAAACGGCTCAATTAAAAGAAACGGGTCTTCAATATCAAATGATCCCATTAATAAAATTTCAAGTATATTTTCTTTTTTATTTGTGATTATTTTAAAATTTTCAGTAATGACATCTTCAATATATTTATAAGACATCTAATTGCCTTTTATCCTAATTAAAAATAAATATAACAGAATAATATTTTTTTTTCAACACTAAAAAAAGTAATTTTTCTATTTTTTTTATAAATAATCCAATATTAATAAAATTTTATATTTTAATAATTTAAATTTTATACTATAATAATTCTACCTTTTAAGATAAACAATGACATTTTAAACAATTATAATTATAATTATATATTATTAAGATGAAAAAATATATATTTTTTTTATTTTTATTATTAAATTCAAATTTTTATTCATTATCCGATCTAAATAAAAGCTTAAAAATAAATATTAATTCAAATTATAAACCAATTGATTATTTCCAGAACCACGAATTAATAGGTTCAGGATTCAATTTCTCGTTTTTATCCGGAATTAAACTAAACGCTGTTACTTTATCTTTAGAAATAGACAATGATTACAGCACTTTAAATGGTATTAATGCCAATGTAAATACAAATGGGGCAATTAATATTTTTAGATTTGCTTTCAGTTCTTTTTATAACATAAGAAACAAAGTTGAACTTAAATCAGGATTAGGAGGTATATGGTTTCAATCACCTTTTCAAGAAAAAGGTTCAGGCTGGATAAATAACCGTTATTTCGGGATAACAATTTTATTTAACACAAAATTTTTTCTGCCTACAAAATTCTTTGATTTCCAGCTCATTAATAAATATGATATGCTCTTTATTACCGATGAGAATAACTCATTTGAAAAATTGAATCATATCTATTACGGAGCAGTTCAATTTCTATTCAATCCATACATCCGCTGGCTTCATTTTTATATTGAGATCGGGGGCAATTATATTTATTATAAAAACATTTATGAGGATTTCAACACAGCTAAAGTTGTATCGTCCATTGGTATATCATTAGACCTGAATATCCCTTTAAATAAAAATTTTTCATATAAAAAAGCAGAAGAAAAACCCGTAAAAAAAACTAAAGAAAAAAAGCTGGAAAAAAAGATCGTAAAAAAGAAGGAAGAAAAAATTGAAGTTAAGGAGAAAGAAAAATCCGAAGTCATAACAGAAGAAAAGAAAGAGGAGATTATTGAAAAAAAGACAAAAGAAAAACCGGAAGATAAAGAAAAGGAAAAAAAAGAAGTTAAAACCAAAGAAAAAGCGAAAAAAATAACCGAAAAAAAGATCGTAGAAAAAAAACCGCAATATACGGGTGTTTATAAAAATTTATATAACTCTAAAATAAATGATAAAATAGTTTTTAACGATATAATATTTGAAGAAAAAAAAGAAGGACTTTCTGCTGATTCTTATAAGGTTCTGGATACTATTGCACAAATATTGAATGAAACAAAAAGAAAAATTAATATAACCGCCTATTCAGAACTAATTGGAAATCCTTTACTGGAGATTGAACTTGCATCAAAAAGAGGTGAAGTCATAAAAAATTATTTGATCAGTAAAAACGTAGATCCCGAACAGATGAAAGTAAAATATGTCGGAACAATTTATAACAAAAATATTAAAAACGATATGCCGAAAATCATTTTTGAAATAATTGAATAAAATTAATTAATCAAATTACCATCCTTATCATAGGCCTTGACAGATATGGGGTTCATTTTTCTGTCATATTCATAAACATAATATATCAAAAGATTATCATTTTCATCATATTTTTCAACCTTATAGATCGTTCCGTTTTTATCCTCGTATTGTACAGTGTAAGGCTTTTTTTTCTTTTTAACGTCTTCTTTGCTTATAATCACCTTTTTTATCAATTCTTCTTTTTT
>JAFGQB010000305.1 GCA_016935915.1 Spirochaetota bacterium | reverse complement strand
ATAATAAAAGCAATAAAAATATATATAAAATATTATTTACTATTTTTTTTTTTAATGTTATTCCTTTTAAGGAATCATAATTATATGAGTATTAAAAACGCTAAAGATATATGGGACAAGATACCGTTCTTATTAAAAAAAATACCGACTCCGGGATTGTTGTTAATTACAGGAAATAAATCAGAAAAAAACATAATGACAATCGGCTGGTTGTCTTTCGGAATAGTATGGAATGAACCAACTGTTTCCATTCTGGTCAGACCTTCCAGATATTCCTATAAACTATTGGAAAAATATAATGAATTCACTTTAAATTTATTGCCTGATAAATTTAATAATATTATTAGTATTTGCGGCAGTAAATCCGGTGCATATTGTGATAAAATCAAAGAGACAAAATTAACTATTAAAAATTCAGAAACCGTTCAAAGTGTATCATTAAAAGAAGCAGAGATCATATTGGAATGTCAGATTGTTTATAAAAACAACATTAATAATCAAAATTTAAATGATATAATAATTGCCAGATATTACAGTAATTCTGATTACCATTGTATTTTTACAGCTAAGATTTTACATTTCTTTTCAATAATTTAAATAATCCCCAAGCGACAGCAGGGGAATTCCGGATGTGATTTCTCCCTGTATTATTTTTAATGAATGAGTGATAAGTTTCTTGCTTATTACTGGTAATACTTCAATACTGTCCATAACAATCTTTCCTCCTGCACTGGCATTATGACCGCCTGCAGAACCCAGTCTTCCAACGATTTTTTTCAAGGTTAAACCAGCATGAATCTTTTTCTTCTGTGATCTAAAGGATAATTGTATGCTGTTATTATGAACACCAATAACAAGAACAATATTGCATTTTTCAAACCTTATCAAAAAATCGGCAATTTCACCGATATAATCAGGATTTTGAATTTCGCCAAGACTTGTAATGATAAAATCATCATATATCACACTGTTATCCATACCCTTATTAATATGAATATAGTAATCAAAGGGGAGTTTTGGATTCTCAATTGCATATAACTTTTCTCTGTTTATATAAATACTTAAATCCTGCATATAGTTAAAATCAATTTTATAAGCAATCCTTCCTTCTCCCACAACATCAGATTGGATACCGTAATATAAAGCTGTTGCCACATTAACAGTTGGTTTTAAGTTGTATTTCTTAAAATAGCTGTAGATTATAGAACTTGTGGAGCCAAAATTTTCCCTTATGTCTGCATAATAAATTTTTTTAGATCTTTCCTGCAGTAAATGATGATCTAAAATTATTTTTAAGTTATTATTATGTTTTAAAGGATTATTACCTGTACCCGGCTGGGTATCGAGTAATATAACAGGTTTATCTGGTATCTCTTCATGTTCTTTTAAGCTAACAATCGGAATATCCAAAATCTGAAGCATTTTAATGTTTTCTGCCCTGCCGATTATTCCGCTGAAATAAATATTTGAATTTTTATTGAAAACCTTGCTTAACAGATACTGTAAACCAAATGAACTACCCAATGCATCTGGATCAGGATTATAATGCGGTATAATCAAGAATTCATCATGTTTATTTATGATTTTCTCAAATTTTTCTTTATGATTATCTAAATCTGCAAGCATAAAACAATATACTATTTATTTGATTTTTAATAAAGAATTTCTTTATTAATATTGATAATATTTTAAAAATTTATTAAAGATTATATAATGATTACTTAATTAAAATATTATAAGTTTAAAATTAAAAAAAGGATAGTATTATGGAAAACAAAAAAACAGGTTGTATTTTAAAAATCTTAATTATATTTTCATTTTTTATCCTGTTTGCATTTATAAGCATATTTACTTATTATTTTATAACTAAAAAAAATGCTTATGAATATATACCGTCTAATTTCATACTTAATTTAAAAATCAATTCATTGTCAAAATTTTATAATAATTTAAAAGATTTAAAAGCTCTGGATATTATTTTAAGCAATAAAGAATTTCAGGATATTTATAAACTCATTTTAAATTTCAAAAGCAAAAAAATCGCTCAAAATAAAATCATCACATATTTATTAAACATGAAAGCAGACATATTTTTGAATAACAATTATAAACCGGTAATTATATTTAACTTAGGAATTAAATCATTATTATTAAAACTGACCCCGCTTTTCATAAATTTGATAAAAGAAAATCAAAACTATAAACTCGAATCAATAAACAACCTTGAATACAATTATAAATATTATAAATTAATCATAAAAAGCAATTCTCAAACTTTTTATTTCATAATCAAAAACAATTTAATTATTTTTGCATTGAATTTAAATGATTTAAATAATATTTATAAGTATAAAGAATATAAATCAACATTAAATTTGGATAAAAATTTCATTAATTTAAAAAACAGTATTAAAAAACATAAAACAGTAGAATTATATTTCAATACAAATGAAATTCTTGCAGCAATTAAAAATTACAATCAAGAATTAAGAAAAATATTGAACTATTTTAATTTCAATAATTATTCTGTAATATCATTTAATATTTCAAATGAAAATTTATCATTAAACAGTTTTACTGATATTTCAACTCAGGATACCGTAATTTCCTCTTTTTTAGATTATAATCCCGATTACAGTAAAATATTAAACTATATTCCAGATAATGCCAATTTATTATCAATTATCAAATTTGTATCTTTTGAAAAATTTTATAAAACTTTTTTATATGTTCAGCAGGAAGCGGTAGAGGATAAAATAAAAAAAATTAATAATGCTTCAAAATTATTATTGCAGATGGATATTGATGAATTATTATTCAGCTGGATAGGAAATGAGATCGGTATAATTACAAATGATATTTCAGATTCTCCTGTCATTTTAATTAGACTAAAAAATAAAAATAAATTTAATAAGGTAGTAAAAAAACTCTTAAATACTTTGTTTTTTGAAAAAGATAAAAATTTATTATATGAAGGCTTTACATTAAATAAAATCAAATTTCCTGATTTTGTTCAAAGTATAATTTATTCATTCGCAAAGACTTATATTGATATTCCTTATTATTATATAATAGATGATATCCTTATTTTAAGTATGAATCCTTCTTCTCTTTCAGATTTATTATCAAGAAATGATAAAAAATTTCTTTTAAAAAATGATAATAACTTTAATTCAATATATAATAAAGCAAATAATAAATCAAATATTCTGTTATATTTTAATTTAGCTAATTCATCTCCAAAATTCTTCAATAATAATGCTTTATATTCGAAAATAATTAAAATGTATGAAAAAGGGATAACAACTTTTTCTTTTAATAAAACTAAATTAAATTTAGATTTAGCTACTACAGGGATAAATTTAAAAAAAATCAGCTTATACCCGGGATACCCTAAAAAAGTTGACAATGGAATTTCTTCTAATATTTATTGCGAAAATATTTCGGGAAATAATATTCCAGAGATAATTTATGTTTCAGAAAAAAATCAATTAATGATAAATGATATTAATAATAATTTAATAAATACAGAACCAATAAAATTAAATGATAACAGCTATGAAAATATATTGATTAAAGATATTGATAATGACGGCAATAAAGAAATCTTGGTTTTTACAAATAACGGAGAATTATATAAATTTGATAAAAAAGGTAATCTTTTTGATTCTTATCCAAAGGATTTGGATGTCAAAAATTCATTTTTCCCTGTGCTTTATGAAAACCAATTAATTCTTTATTCAAAAAGTAAAAACAAACTGATTTTTTATAATGATAGCAATAACAATCTTAATGATTTTGAATTTGATTTTGATTCTACATTAATTTCTCCATTATCGATTAGTAAAAATTTGTTTCTATTCTATCCGAAAAGTTTTTCCGGTGAAATCTATCTGACGGATAATAAAGGAAATAAAATAAAGAACTGGCCTGTTAAATCAGACGGGGTTGGCTTTGGTTCACCGCAATTTATCGATTATTCATTGGGTATTGATAAAAAAATCATGTTTTTAACTCAATCAGGAAATCTTCAAATCTGGAATTATGACGGAACAATATTTACCAATTACCCTGTAAAATTAAGCGGATCCTACTATGAACAACCTGCAATCGGTAATATTGGTTGGGGTATTGAAAATGAAATCGCAGCATTAAATAGTGATGGATTATTATCGATTATATCTTTAAAGGGTCAGATACTCATTGAAAAGAGAGTTAAAGAAATTGCCTCTAAAGATTCTAAAATCCTGTTATTTGATTCAAATAAAGATGGAAAGGATGAAATATTCATATATTACAGCAGTAATAACATCTATGCATTTGATAATGATTTAAATTTAATGCCGGGATACCCTGTAAAAGGCAAATCAAAACCATCTTTTAATGATCTTAATTTTGACGGAGAATATGAAATGGTAACATCTTCAATAGATGATTATTTATACATTTATACACTGCCGAGATAAATATTAATTTTATAAAATATCAATGGAGTAAAAAAATGTTTAAAAAATATTATATCTTCCTTATAATCTTTACTTTTTTTAATTGCCTTTCATCAAATAAATACAAAGTTTTTCAGACAAATGAAAACCTGACATCTTTGATTAAAGAAACAGATTTTTTATTTATTCAATATGGATTTAATAATGATAATGATATCTTAATAAAACTAAAAATCAATATAGAAAAACTTGATAAGTTGACAGAAAACAACAAACAGCTGAAAGCAAAAGCGCTTGGCTTCAGTGCACAATTGGCATACGTTCAAAAATCAGAATCAATTTTAAAAAAAATTATTGAAGAAATAAAAGCTCTAAATAAAAATGAAGAAAAGTTGTTTATTATTGAATCCGATCTATTAACAGATACAAATGAAAAAATCAAAATTTTAAATAACGGATTAAAAAAAGCTGATACTAATAATTTTATTAAATTAAATCTTGCAATGAATTATTTCAATATCGGAAATTTCAAAAAATCGGTTGAACTGTTTGATGAAAGTTTTATCGGACTGCAGGATAATATTAAAACCTTATATAAAAACACAAGAAATTTAGCTTATCATTTTATAAAAAATCCTTTAAAAAACAAAGATATTATAGAAAAGATAAGTTTAAAATTTATAAATTATGCTGATCTAATCGACATAATCAAATCCGAAACAAACATACTTATAAAACTTTTCAATAATGAGCAAAAAAGTACAGAAGAATATTATAAAATGCTGCTTGATGAAAAATATATTTATAAACCTAACACCAGCATATATGATCTGATCACCAAAAAAGACTCAGCATATTTGTTTTTTAATTTTATAATGAAAATTGAAAACAATCCCATGCTGGCGGAAAAATATAAATTTAAATATAATCCGGATGAATATAATATAGAAGTTTATGCAAAAGAAACAAGCCTGATAAAAGATGTTCCTGCCAATAAATATTTTTACAATGCTGCATTGATTTTGATTGAAAAAGAAATCATGAATCTGGATGATGGTAATAATTTTTTTCCGGACAGCTATGTCACCGGTATTCAGATTTATGATTCAATTCAAAAAATTTCTTCTTATATCAAATAAAAAAGGGACGCAATTAACTGCATCCCTTCATTTATTTAATCTTTTTATTATTCAAATTTAACAGTGCATTTACCGGTCACCTTAACTTCACCTTTTTGGTCCTCTACCTGCAGTTTGCAGTCCGCAAATTTACCCTTTTCATCCTGATATTTTCTATTTACCGTGCCCTTAGCTGTCAAGGTATCTCCTGGTTTAGTTATTGCCTTAAAATTAACACTATATTTTGTGATATTTTTGATGCCTGCCCAATCAGATATCATCTGTCCCAAAATACCCATTACTAACATACCGTGAACTATAATTCCATCTAATCCTGCCTGCTTTGCATATTCTTCAACTGTATGTATCTGATTGAAATCTCCGCTTGCACCCGCATATTTAACCAATTGTACCTTTGGAATAGATTCTTTTGTCAATAGAGGAAGTTCATAACCTTCATTTATTGAATCATAATTCGGAAGTGCCATTATTGTTCTCCTGTCATAATTACAATTTTCATTTTAGCAATCAATACTGTTTCATTATTTCTTGTATAAATGCTTTTAAAAGTTACAACATCCATCATCGAAGAAGATCTCATACCTTCAACCATAACTTTGCCTGTAATGATATCACCGGGATAAATCGGCTGTAAATATTCATATTCTTCACTTGCATGTAACAATCTCTGAATATTTACCCCGATCTCTTTCATTCTATCCCATATCTCCGGATAACCCCAAAAATTAATTACAGTACCGAAGGTCAATGGAGCAGGAATGTCTTTATATCCATTCCTTTTTGCCTCTTCTTTATCAAAAAAAACAGGATTGTCATCCCCGATTGCTTTGCAAAGTTCTTTAATTTTACATCTTTCAACTTCATAAGTAAAAGAATCAAATTCTTTGCCTTCGTAAGACATGTCCAACATAATTAAAAATCCTTTATTTATTAATCTTAAGTCAACATCATTCCGCCGTCAACTACAAGCACCTGTCCGGTAATATATTTTGCTCTGTCGGATGCAAAAAAAGCAACTGCTTCAGCTACATCGGCAACTTCTCCGTATTTTCCTAAAGGGATCATTTCCATATATCTCTCTTTTACTTTATCATCTAATTCTTTAGTCATGCTTGTCTCGATAAAACCGGGCGCAACAGCATTTACAGTGATATTCCTTTTTGCTACTTCCGCAGCCATTGTTTTGGTTAATCCTATAACTCCCGCTTTACTTGCCGAATAACCCGGTTGTCCTGCATTTCCTCTTATACCGACAATAGAAGAAATATTTATTATTCTTCCGTATTTCTTTTTCATCATTATCAGTTGTGCTTCTTTCCCCACCAAAAAAACGCTTCTAAGATTGACATTTATTACCTTGTCAAAATCATCTGCACTAGTCCTCATCGTTAACGAATTTATACTGATACCTGCATTATTCACACAAATATCCAATTGCCCAAACTCATCTGATATTATTTTAAATAAATTTTTAACATCCTGCTCATTGGCAACAGAGCCGGTGACGCCAACAGCTTTAACATTATACTGCTTTGCAATTTCACTTGCAGTGGTTTTAACAGAATCAGCAACATCTGCCAATACTATTGCTGCTCCATCTTTAGCCAATCTTTCTGCGATCGCCCTGCCTATGCCTCTGGAGCCTCCGGTAACTAAAGCAACTTTGTCTTTAAAATCCATACTTTTCTCCTATTTATTTATTAACATATTTTTTAAATAAAATTACTGCATTATGTCCGCCGAATCCAAACGAATTGCTCATTGCATAGTTTACAACCCTGTTTCTCATTTTATGAGGTACAAAATCCAGATCCATGCCTTCATCAGGATTATCAAGATTTATTGTAGGTGGAATTTTGTCTTCCTGAACGACCTTTGCTATTATCAGCCCTTCAATCGCTCCGGCACCTCCCAATAAATGTCCTGTCATTGATTTTGTAGAACTTACGCATAATTTATATGCATGATCCTTAAAAAGTTTCTTAATGGCTTCTGTTTCCATTTTATCATTGGCACCAGTGGAAGTACCGTGTGCATTTATATAATCTACCTGTTCAAGTTTAATTCCAGCACTTTCAACAGCCTGTTTCATTGCTTCAACTGCACCTTCAGCTTCAGGATCTGGGGCTGTCATGTGATAAGCATCCCCGGTCAGACCATAACCGACAAATTCAGCTAAAATCGGAACACCGCGCTTTTTTGCATGTTCAAGTTCTTCCAGTACTAAAATAGCTCCGCCTTCACCAAAAACAAACCCGTCTCTGTCTTTATCAAACGGCCGGCTTGCTTTTTCAGGTTCATCATTACGTGTGCTTAAAGCATGCATATTTGCAAATCCGGCTATGGACAATTCGGTACCAGCGCATTCATAACCACCTGATACTATTATATCAGCTCTATTTTGCTTAATAGCTAAAAAAGCTTCCCCTAAGGCATTTGTTGCTGATGCGCAAGCTGTAACATAACAGCTGTTAACTCCTTTGGCATTAATTGACTGCGCTATCCAGCTTCCTGCTAAATTAACAATCATTTTGATTATTAGATAAGGAGAAACTCTTCTTGCCCCTTTTTCAAATAAAACTTTTGCCTGTTCCTGAAATGTTCTCATGCCGCCGACACCAACACCAAGCATTATGCCCATTCTGAAAGGATTATCAACTGGTTTTTCTATATTTATGAATTCCGGATAAACAACAGAATGATCCTCCGGATGACACATAGGAATTTTTGACATTTTAGCTGCCTCTATCATGCAGGCAAATGCCTGCTGTTGAAACATATCCATTTTATTTGCCAGTTTTGTATCTATATGATATTTTTCTGGGTTGAAATTTCTCACCTGCCCGCTTATATGGCTTCTGATTCCTTCTAAATTTATATTTTCGGTTTTTCTAATTCCTGATTCTCCTGCAAGCAGTTTTTCCCAAGTTGTTTCAACATCATGTGCAAGAGAATTTATCGTTCCAATGCCTGTTATAACAACTCTTCTCGACATCAATATCCTCCTGGAATAATTATTAACAAAAATTTATTGGTTACAACTATCATAATTAAAAATTATTGTCAATATATTATAAAATCATAAAATATTAAAGAAATTTTTTAATATTTGTATTAAAATTTTTAATATTTTTCCTAGATAATTATGCTTTTTTTTATTATTATCTTTTATATGAATTCAAATAAAAAACTTAAAATATTATTTTTAACGGATATTCATCAAAACCTAAATGCTGTTAAAAAAATTAACTTTTCTTCATATGATTTGGTACTTTGCGGAGGTGATATACTAACTCCCAATGATCATGATTTGGTTTCTGCAAAAAACATTATTGATTCCATGCCAGAAGATACAATTATCATTCCAGGAAACTGCGATAAAAATTCGGATTTGCTGAATTATATAAAAAAAAGAATGATCTTTCTGCATATGGATTTTGTCACCAAAAAAAATATAAACATTCTTGGGATCGGATACAGCAGGGCTATAAAAGATGATATTAGAGTCTATAGAAACTTTTTTATAAAAGAAAAAAAAAGGATCGATTATTTTTTAGGACAGAACAATCTGCCGTTTATTTTAAAATATTGCGGTATTGAAAAAAACGATAAAAATGAAATAGTCATTCAACCGGAAAATACAGGCATGGAACAGCTGGAAGATTTTGCCGGACATTTTGTCTCTTTTCAAGAAAATGAAATTACTGATTTCTTTAATACTTTTGATAATAAAAACAATAAAATTGATATAATGCTAACTCATTCACCTGCATATGGATTATTGGATAAATTAAATGGTCTGCCCAATATAGGCAGTAAAGCGATAAAAGAAGGCATAAAAAAAGTCAAGCCAAAACTCGTGCTTTGCGGACATTTCCATGAATTAATCGGAAATTTAATCTATAATGATTCAATTATTTTCAATCCAGGTGCCGTTAAAGACAATAAATACGGTGAAATTGAAATTTATAACGATAATATAAAAGTTTTTTATAAAACAATTTGATTTTAATTTTTAAAATGTTAATATTATATAAGAATCTAGGAAAGTTAGAATGAAAACCATTGCTGAAATTTATGAAGACACCTTATATAAGTTCATCAAAGAAGTTACAAATATAAATATACAAATATGCACAAAAAAAATAACCAGTTTATTGGACATAAAAAAAAGATATTTAGCTCTAAAAAATTATTATGACTCAATACTTCCAACAATCCAAAGCAAGGCTGCAGATCCTCAAAATTTCAAATCACTGGATGATTTGAAACTTGAACTCGAAAAGTCATTCAGTATATCTTTGCAGCTCTTTAAATCATTTGCATGGGGGGATTTTCACAGATTGAATCCAAGGTATTTCCCCGAGTTATATGAAATGATGACCGACCAGCACGGAGACTTAAAAAGGTCTTTCGATGAGTTTAGCGGAACAGTTGCAATGATGGATTTTCACGGATATACCCAGTTTTCAAAAGACATCAAATATAATAAAACCCCGTTACAGGAGTTTGGCGATATTTTGCCGCAAAAAATAGAAGAGATATGTACCAAATGTAAAACAATAATCTATGAGATGGAAGGAGACGCATTAATACTCATAGGACCGGAAAACCCGATTTTCATATTTAATGCTATTTTATGCATAATCGAACTTTGCAGGCAAAAACCATTTAAGCCTAAAAGCAACCCGAAAAGCTTTCACGGAATTGATATTGTAAATCCAATATTAAAGCCTTTTGAAATGAATGTTGCAATTACTACAGGGGGAAGGGTTTTTATAAACAAAAACGGACATATAATAGGCACATTGATTTCAGAGGCAAGCAGAATTTTAAGAATTATCAATACCAAAAAGCCCAACAAGTCAGGCATTCTGATAAGCGATAAAGTTTACAGAAGGATGGAAAGATTTAAAAACACCCAGACCTTGTGTCATGTATCCATTTTTGATTTTAAAATGAGCGATACTTTTATTGTAGATGTCAAGGGAACAAGATTAAACATTAGAGAGATATATCTTGAAGAAAAAAAATATATAGAAGATACTTTAGAATTTTCAAAAAAACTTGTAGACGAGATCAGAAAAAGAACGCCGACAAAGTGGAACAATATATTAAGTTTTTATCTTAATCTTGTAATTGCCTGTTTAAACGACATTAAATGCATTGTTAATATAGGGAAAGACAGCTTAAATCAGGATAAGACAAAAAAATTATTGGAGTTGAAATTTTATGAATGGATAACTAATCCGACTTTAAGCACGATTTTGGATATACTTAATATTACATCAAATCTTTATACTCAGGTTGAGGAAATCAGAGATGTAACTGCAATTTATCATGAATTTGTTCAGGAAAATTACTCAATTTTGGCAAAACAGCTTGAAGAATTTTATGATGACTGTCTTTTTAAGGAGACCGACACATCTCCCAACACAAGAAAAATAGTCAGAGAGTATGAAAATGAGCTTAATAATGTTAAAAAGAAATTTCCGGTGAAAAGGATTATGAGCTCAATTCTTTCCAATGAGCAGGTTTTCAAGCAGCTTTTGGATATTCCTTATATGGGTAAAAAATAAAAAATGCACATTCATGCAAATAAAACATCCGGTCAAAAATCAATCGACAAAAAATTATTCTTTGTAATTATTTTGAATATTATTATAACTTTGTCGGAAATTATCGGCGGATTAATTTCAGGAAGTTTGGCGCTGTTGTCTGACGCTTTTCACAACTTTTCCGATGTGTTTTCCTTTGTAATATCATTTGTTGCCATTAAATTTTCTAAAAGAGCAAAAGATGAGAGTAAAACTTTCGGCTATAAAAGAGCTGAAATACTTGCTGCATTATTCAACATTTTAACTTTATTTGCCGCCTGCGGGTATATTATTTATGAAGCGGTCAAAAGATTTATTACACCTCAGCCGATCAATGCACCTATAATGATACTGATCACTGTAATAGGACTATTGGGAAATGCTTTTTCGATCTTTATCATTCGTAAAGATGTAAAATCAAGCATAAATATTAAAAGTTCATTTTTACATTTGCTGGGCGATACATTTTCTTCAATAGGCGTTTTATTGGTTGCTTTGATATTATTATTGCTTCCGAAATTCTATATTTTAGACCAAATAATTTCAATTTTGATCGCACTATATATAATCAAAGAAAGTTTTTCAATTTTTTTTGAATCAATAAATATTTTGATGCAGGGTTCACCGAAAAATATTGAAATAAAAAAAATAATAAAAAGACTTTTAAATGAAAAAAAACTCAATATAATAGATATTCATCATATACATTTATGGAGCCTTTCTCCGGATGAAACGATCTTTGACTGCCATGTTGTTATCAATGAAAAAAACATAGAAAACATCAATGAAAAAATAGCAATGATAAATGAAATATTGGTATGTGAATTTAATATCAATCATTCAACAATCCAAATTGAAACAAAAGGTCATAATCATTCTGTGTCATGCAATATCTGAAAATCAATAAATTTTCGGATTAAAATCTTCAACGATTTTTTCAGCTCTGCCTGTGTAATTTTCCGGAGTAATAGATAATAGTTTTTTCCTGATATTATCATTTACATCCAGCTTATTTACAAGATTCATAAAATCTTCAAGCGATGCTTTTTT
>JAFGQB010000304.1 GCA_016935915.1 Spirochaetota bacterium | reverse complement strand
ATCATGGATTTCATAAAAAATTCACTTTTTTATATTTTATTGCCAAAAAGGAATATTCTGCATTGATCCTTCAGGTTACTCTTTTTTTACTTTTGCTTTTTTATTTTATTAATATAAGGTTCGGACAGTATAAAACTGTTTTATCGGAAGAAAAAAAGACTATTTTTTATCTTTCAGAAGGTATATCCGGTATACTTTCAAAAAGGAAATATTCTGAAAATATTTATGAAAAAATAAAAAACAACTTTTTTTTGATGCTGAAATTAAAGCCGCATCATTATAAAAGAGAAGCAAAAGAACAGGTTGAAGATTTAATCAGGGATAATATCAATAAAAATAAAAGCACTGGTTTAATTAAAAAATTTTATAGAGTTTTAAAAAAATGTGAAAATAAATAATAACAGGAGTATTCAATGATTATCAATGAATTTTGTATAAAAATGAAAAAGGAATTGAAAAAAGTAATTGTCGGACAGGATGACGCATTAGAACAGATCATCCTGGCATTTCTGGCTTCAGGACATGTGATCTTAGAAGGAGTCCCTGGTCTTGCAAAAACCGTTACGGCATTAACTTTTTCAAAGATCATAGGACTTAATTTCAACAGGATACAATTTACACCAGATTTAATGCCTTCCGATATTTTGGGGACAATGATCTATAATCTGGAAAAATCGAAATTTATTTTTAAACAGGGACCTGTTTTTACAAATATTCTTTTAGGCGATGAGATAAACAGGGCATCACCGAAGACACAGTCAGCCCTTCTGGAAGTTATGCAGGAGAGACAGGTTACAATGGACGGTGTCAAGTATCCGATGACCCCGCCCTTCATGGTCATTGCTACACAAAATCCCATAGAATTCGAAGGCACATATCCTCTACCTGAAGCACAACTGGACAGATTTATGATGAAAATAATTGTTGATTATCCAAATAAAGAGATGGAACTTGAAGTTCTGCAGAAATTCCAGAATGGCTTTGATTCAAACAGGCTGGACCAGATCTCTTTTGAAAAAATCGAAATGAAGTCTGTTGAAAAATGCCAGAATGAATTTCAAAATATTAAGGTTGAAACTAAAATTATTGAATATATTCAATCGATTTGCGCTTCAACAAGAAGCCACAATGCTGTTCATCTCGGAGTAAGCACTCGTGCTGCTGTTTATCTTTTGACAATATCAAAGTATTTTGCCGCAGCAGAAGACAGGGATTATGTAATACCAGATGATGTAAAAAAGGCCGCATTCCCTGTTTTAAGGCACAGAATAATCCTCTCAGCGGATGCAGAAATAGAAAATTATAAAAGTGATGATATAATAAGACAATTAATTGAAGTTATAAAGGTGCCCAGATAATGATAATACCGACAAAAAAATTTTTATCAATACTGTCATTGGCTTTTTTTATTTCAATCACGGGTATTTATTATAAGGAACTTTATTTTTTTCAGTTTATTTTTTACCTTCTGCTTTTTATTGTATCAACAATAGATTTCTTCACAGTTGTCAAAAAGAAAAAGTTAAGGATAAGACGTGTTCATGACAAATATCTGTCAATAGGTGTAAATAATCAGATTAAAATAACCATTGAAAATTTAAGTGAAAGGATTTGCTTTCTATTGATCAGAGATGAATACCCTGTTAACTTTAAAGCTGATAATGATACCTGCAGTATTAAATTAAATCCTTACACTTACGGTACAGTAGTATATCATGTAAAACCGATTTTAAAAGGCAAATACTTTTTTAAGAATATCTTTGTCAGAACCAGAGGTTTTTTGGGTTTAGTTTTCAGGCAGTATAAGATCAAATATAATACCGAGATCTCAGTTTATCCAAATCTTATTGAATTAAAAAAGTTCTTAACTCTTGTGTCAAACAACAGAGAGGAACAACTGGGATATAAACTCAGATTATCCGGCGGTGAAACAGAATTCGACTTTTTAAGGGAATATCAGCCCGGAGACAATTATAAAAAGATAAACTGGAAGGCTACAGCAAAAAAAAGACATCCAATAATAGAGATTGACAAAAAGGAATATAACAGGAACATTATTGTTCTTCTTGATACAGGAAGAATGATGACCACAAAGTACGGATATTTGACAAAACTTGATTATGCAATTGATACATCTTTAATTCTTGCAGCGGCATCGCTAAAAAAGAATGACAGGTTCGGTGTTTTATCTTTTTCTGATAAAGTCAACGCTTTTTTACCTCCATCGAAAAGCAACAGGATTCTGACATCCATTTTATCAACTCTTTATGAATCAGTGCCTTCATTTACAAAATCAGACTACTTGAGCCTTTATTATTTTATAAAAAATAAAATCACAAAAAACTCCATATTATTTGTTTTTTCTGAACTTTACAACAATATTGTTTCAAAAGATTTGATAATAATATTAAAACTTTTAGCTCGTCATCATAAGGTAAGACTGATAAGTTTTGAAGAGATTGAAAAAGAATCTGAAGGAAAAAAATATCAACAGATTGTCCGATGGACCATTCAACAGTCACAATTAATAGAAAGGGAATCAATAATCAGGGATTTGAGTTACAAAGGAGTGAATACAATAAAAGTGAATGCGGAAAATATCAAGACCCGGGTTGTAAATTCATATCTTTCTTCATAATAAAAAATCCAGGAATAAAATAAAGAATAATGATCACAATATTTACAGCGGCAATAATAAATCGAATTGAAACATTTAACTTTAAAGTTGTTACCAGCCCTTCTATCAATCCTGCCCAGAGGAGAAGCACTATGACTCCTGTAATACATTTAAATGCAATTAAGGCATTTATTTTGAGCTTTTCAATTCTTTTTTCTCTTTTAGGAACCAGTATTGCAGATGATAAAAAGAAGCCTGCACCTCCTGATATGAATATCGCAGTTAATTCTATTGAACCATGTACAAGTATCAATGATATGAAATCAGTAAAATGACCGTTCATAAAATATATTGACATAAGAGTCCCAAGCATCAAGCCGTTCATGATAAGTATGAAAATAGTTCCCAAACCAAATGTGATGCCTAAAACAAATGCATATAGTGCAACTTTGCTGTTGTTAAACCAGATGTAAAAAGAGATGGGGATTCTGTATTCTTTTGGGATATTGTCAAAATTAGAAAATTGATCCCTTGTTTCAAGGTCAGTAAGGATCATTTCATAAGTATGTGAATCTACAAAAATCTCAGCTAATTCCACATTGTTTCTGACAAGCAAAAAAGCTATTGATGAAGATAAAATAAAAATCATAAAACTTAATAAAATCGGATATTTCAAGGAATAAAATATTTTAGGAAGTTCCTTTCCGAAAAAATTTATAAGTCTTAAAAGATTTGATTTTTTCTTTTTGTAAAATATAAAATGACATTTATATATCAGATTGTTTAAATATTGATTTAAATTTGAATTTGAAAAATGCGTCTGGGAAAAAGACAGATCCTCTGTTGTTTTAAGATAAAGGTTTCCGAATTCTTCCGCTTCATTAAATGATTTTTTTCTCTTTTTGAAAAGTAAATCCAGTCTTTCCCAGCCAGCTCTGTTTTTTTGTATAAAATCAAATTCACTTATCATTTTTTATATTTAATGAACATGACCATGGTCGAGTTCTTCCTGAGTAGCCTCTCTAACTGAAGTTACAGATACGTCAAAATGAAGATTTTTACCTGCCAATGGATGATTGCCGTCAATTGTTACAGTTTTATCTTCAATTTCAGCTACTGAAAAAATCATTGGTCCGTTTTCTGTCTGCATCTGGATCTGCATGCCCACTGTTAGGTTGTTGATCTGATTAAATTTTTCTTTTTCAACCTTAAAAATAAGGTCATTAGAATATACTCCATAACCATCTTCGGGTTTAACAGTAATTGAAATTGCATCTCCGACTGTTTTGCCTTCCAAAGCATTTTCAAGGCCCTTTACTATATAACCCAGTCCATGAATATAATTTAACGGTTTTCTACCCTCTGATGTATCAATAACTTCGCCTTTATCATCCTTGACCGTATAATTAATGCTTACAACTTTATTTTTCTCTATATTCATTTTTTATCCTTTTTTTAAATTTACTATACCAAAATATTCTGATTTGTAAAGGTTATTTTTACAGGGAGCAACTTGGGGATAGGTCTAAGGGTTTGTTGCACAACTAAAATTATTAAAATAAAAAATTAGATAAGATTATAATATTCAATTAAGTAATTTTATTAAAACAACAGAATATTTACAATCATATTGTACGATAAAATGCTTTTTTAACGACAATTGT
>JAFGQB010000062.1 GCA_016935915.1 Spirochaetota bacterium | reverse complement strand
CTTTTATTGAAAATATAGTCGTAATTTTTATCCTCATTAATTTGCATGATAAATTTTCTGAACATTTCAAGTTCAGATTTTAATATCAAGATCCTGGGATGTTCTTCAGGCACTATTCTATTTATGGCACTTTGTCTTGCGCTTACGATTTTTTTATCTTTATCAGACATGGACCATAATATTTGAACGGAAACTAAAATCAAGACAAAAAATAATAATATTTTAATTTTCATTGCATATCCAAAACCAGCATGATGTTATAAAAATTATAATTAAACAATTGGCAACTGTCAATAATTTATAAGTTTTGAAAAAAAATGAACTTTTTTGATTTATTTTTAACTTGATGTTAAGCTTTGTTTATTTTTCAACTTGTTTTCATACATAATTCTGTCTGCCTTTTCTAAAAAACCTTTTATGTCTATTTCATCTTGACCGTTATACTGGGAAAACCCATAGCTGAAAACGATTTTATATTTTATTTTTTCCTTTTTAACGGTTTCACTGCAATATGATTTAAGCCTTAAAATAATTTTTTCGGCATCCGGCAAACTGCATCCCGGAAGAAGCAAGACAAATTCATCCCCGCCTATCCTGCATGCATAATCTGATTCTCTTGCAAGACTTTTTAATCCTCTTGAAATTATCCTTAAAGCTTTGTCTCCTTTTAAATGACCATATTTATCATTGATATCTTTAAAATTATCAATATCCAGCATACAGAGAGTCAATAATTTATTTTCTCTTTTTGCAGAATGGATTAATTTTTTTAAAATATCAAAAAAAGCTCTTCTGTTGTATAAACCTGTCAATTCATCGGTAATTGAAAGGCTTAAAAGTTTTTCTTCATTGATCTTTAATTCTCTGAAGATAAGGTCGAACGGATTAATAATCCCGTCTTTAACTATTGCATTATAAAAAAAGTAATAGGCAATTAATTTGCCAAAATGTCCGATTAAATTATAAATTCCATAAGTTGTTTTATATAATGTAAATGTAATTTCTGCTATAATGGTAAAAATGATTCCTGCAAAAATCTGCCAGAATATTGAATTTTCAAAATATTTTTTAAAATATATTAAAATTATCAATGTAACAAGAAAAATAAAAGAAATGATAAATTCGCTTAAAATCTTAAATAAAGTCAATCCTTTTCCTTCAATAAAACAGTGCGGGAATAAATTGTTAAAGACTAAATACAGCAATATAAAAGAAATAATAGAATATATAATGATTGTTAAATTAATATTTACTTTTCTATTTTTATTAATAAAAAAAGGAGCAGCCAGAAATGTAATACTTTGCATATATCTTGCAACTATCCATAGTTGAGTGGGCAGGTCAGTATCATAACCGCTTATTATGTTCATTCCTTTGTAACTTATGGTGTGAAGCATATCAAATATACCAATGAATAAAAATGATATGCCAATAAAAAAAAGATATGAGTTTTTTATATACTGCTTTGTGTTCCATGCAACTGCAAAAATGCTGAAAGCTACAACCATGCTGACCAGTTCAACGATCGTATGAAAAAGCAAAAAACCGTATAAACTGGTTAGATAGATAAAAATTAAGACAGCTATGATCCAGATGAAATAGAAAATTTTATTCCAATCAAGACTTTTTATCACAATTTAAATCCATCAATAGTAAATAATAATCAATATAATATCTTGCTGATTAATTATTTTATTATATATTAATTGTACATTTTTTTTTATTTTTCTCAATAAAAAAAAATTTTAAATATAAATAAAAGATTTTTATTCATCGTATTTTTTTTCAATAATATTTTTAACATATTTATTCAAATCAATATCACTTTTAAATCTTTGTGGATATACAGCATCCATCAAATAAATTTCACAAATACCTGGACGTATAATTATACTCTTCCTGTTATTTATTTCAAATAACTTTTTAAACACAACAGGAACAATAGGGATATTGTATTTTCTTGAAAGATAAAATGCGCCATTTTTAAATTCTCCCGGTTTGCCTGTTAATGTCCTCATGCCTTCAGGCATTATTAGTATATTTCTCTCATTATTTATCAGTTTTTTTGCTGCTGTATTCATTGCTTTTAAAACGCTGACTTTTTTACCCGGGTCAATCGGTATCATATTGAATCGCGTAATAAACCACCCATAAACAGGAAGGTGAAAAAACTTCTGCAGTTCAATACCTCTAGGATTACCAGGCAGTGAACATCCGCAAATAAAAAGATCAAAAAAGCTTACATGATTTGGAACAAAAATGACAGGGAATGGAATTTTTGAAGGTTTTAAGCCTTTATGCTTAGGAATAATAAAAACAGAATAAGTCAATATGGAGCATAAAACTTTAACGAGTAAATCATGAAATCGCTTTGGAATAATAAATGATACAAAAAAAATAAAATTTCCGAAAATAAATGCCGAAGACCACCAGAAAAACCAAAGGACAATTGACTGAATATATATAAAAAAAGATTTCATCTTCAAAAATCCTTTCAATTTTCATTTAAATTTTAATAATTTTTTTAAATATCTGCCGGTATGGGACATGCTGATTTTAACTATATCTTCAGGCTTTCCTTCCGCAATTAACTCTCCGCCTTTATCTCCGCCCTCAGGCCCCAGATCAATTATATGATCTGCAATTTTAATAATATCCAGATTATGCTCGATTATTATCATTGTATTGCCCTGATCAACTAATGTATTTAAAACACAGACCAGCTGTTTGACATCAGCAAAATGAAGTCCGGTAGTAGGTTCATCAAGCATATAAATCGTTTTACCTGTCTGCTTTTTTGACAGCTCTAAAGATAGTTTTACCCTTTGAGCTTCCCCTCCCGATAAAGTGGTTGAAGACTGCCCGAGTTTAATATAACTTAAACCTACTTCTTTCAATGTGATGAGTTTTCTTTTAATTGAAGGGTGTTTATCAAAAATCTCCAATGCTTGTTCAACGGTCATATCAAGCACATCTGAAATTGAGTAACCCTTATACCTTATATCCAATGTTTCATTGTTGTATCTTTTGCCTTTGCACACATCGCATTTAATATAGACATCGGGAAGAAAATGCATTTCTATTTTGATATCTCCGTCCCCCTGACAATTTTCGCATCTTCCACCTCTTACATTAAATGAAAATCTCCCGGGTTTATATCCACGTATCTTTGCTGCTTCAAGATTCGCAAATAGATCCCTGATATATGAAAAGACGCCTACATAGGTTGCAGGATTAGATCTGGGTGTTCTGCCTATAGGGCTCTGATCAATGTTTATTACCTTATCCAGATGTTCAAGTCCTTTAATCTCATCAAATCCTGTTGATTCAAGTTTACCTTTATTGAGTTTATTGAACAATGCAGGATATAAAATATCATTTAACAAAGTGGATTTCCCGGATCCGCTGACACCTGTAATTACAGTTAATTTACCAAGCGGTATTTTAACAGTAAGGGTTTTAAGATTATGAAGCCTTGCTCCTGTTAATATTAGGTCTTTGCCGGTACCTGTCCTTCTCTCTACAGGCAGCGGTATTTCATTTTTACCGGAGAGATATCTTCCTGTAAGAGAGTTTTCGTTTTTCTGTATATCCTCGCATTGTCCTTGAGCAATAACATAGCCTCCGTGAACTCCTGCTCCAGGACCCAGTTCAACAATATGATCTGCGCTTCGTATGACGTGCTCATCATGTTCAACAATAATCAGGGTATTCCCTATATCCCTGAGTTCAAAGAGTGTATTTAAAAGTCTGTCATTATCCCTTTGATGAAGCCCGATTGTCGGTTCATCAAGAATATATAGTACACCTACAAGCCTTGATCCGATCTGAGTTGCAAGTCTGATCCTCTGTGCTTCACCTCCCGATAAAGTAGCCGCTTTTCTTTCAAGCGATAAATATTCAAGCCCAACATCAATCAAAAACCTCAATCTTGATCTCAATTCTTTGATTATTTGTTCTGATATTTTCTTCTGCACTTCATTTAATTTCAATTTATCAAAAAATTCAAAACATTCCTTGACTGATAATGCTGTTACTTCAATAATATTTTTATTGTTTATCTTAACGGATAATGCTGTATCATTAAGTCTTTTACCATTACAATGGGGACAGAGCTTAACTGTCATAAAAGACTCAAGCCAATCCCTTACTCCCTGACTTGCAGACTCCTTGTATCTTCGCCGCAAATCTTTGATAATCCCTTTATATTGTCCGGAATATTCCCATTTGTGGCTTTTTTCCCTATTTACATAAGTAAAATCAACATCTTCCTCAGATCCTGATAAAATAATATTTTTAATTTTTTCAGGGAGTTTGTTCCATGATGTGTTTAAATCAAATTTATAGTATTTTGACAGAGAAATCATCTGCTGAAACACGAAATTATGTCTCGGCAGATGGGTCAGGATCGCCCCTTCCTGTAAAGATTTATTTTCATCCGGTATTAATTTTTTAATGTCATAATCACCTATTTCACCTAGTCCGTGGCATTCAGGGCAGGCTCCGTGTGGGTTATTAAAAGAAAATATCCTGGGCTGTATTTCAGGATAACTTATACCGCAATCAACACAGGCAAACTGCTCGGAATAAATTACTGTTCTGCCATCATAATCAATGCTTACAAGTCCGTCTGTCAGTGACAGAGCTGTCTCAACAGAATCATTAAGCCGCTTTCTGATGTCGGCACTTATAACAAGCCTGTCAACTACGATCTCTATTGTATGTTTAATGTTTTTTTCCAATACAATATTTTCTTCAAGGTTATAAACCTTGCCGTCAACCCTGACCCTTGCAAATCCCGATCTTTTTGCATCCTCGAAAACTTTTTGAAACTCCCCTTTTCTGTCTCTTGCAACAGGGGACAAAACCATTATTTTAGTGCTCACTTTTTGCTTAAGTATCAAATTAATGATCTGATCAATTGTTTGTTTTTCGATTTTTTTGCCGCAGTTGTAACAAAAGGGCTCACCGATTCTGGCAAACATCAGCCTGAGATAGTCATAAATTTCGGTAACTGTACCCACTGTTGATCTGGGATTTTTGTGCGTCGTTTTCTGCTCAATTGAAATAGCTGGGCTTAAGCCTTCGATGAAATCAAGATCAGGCTTCTCCATCTGTCCCAGAAACTGCCTTGCATATGCCGAGAGCGACTCGACATAGCGCCTCTGTCCCTCTGCATAAATCGTGTCAAAAGCAAGAGATGATTTGCCGGAACCGCTTACACCCGAAATGACTATCATTTTATTCCTTGGAAGAACAAGATCGATATTCTTTAAATTGTGTTCCCTTGCACCTTTTATGATAATGTCTTTATGAAGTTTCATTAAAAATCCTTATGATTTTTAAAAACTACTCCATTGGTTTTTATTTGTCAATTCATATATAATTTTTTTTAAACATCATCAATTTTGGTGACAGAGCTTCAAATGATTTATCCTGTTCATTGTTTTTGCGCAAAAAAGCTGACCGGAAAATTGTGGTCAATATTGAAGGTAAACCATGTATAAATAATAATGCCGTTTTCGGTTTGTCTTTTTTCAGTAAATAAAAAAAAATAAAGCTCTGTCCCCAAAGTAATAAATTACTCTGATTTAACCATTTTATTTAAATATCAAGAAGAAACAATGCTAATTTATGATTTTTATAAAACTTTTTGTAGAAATTATAAAAAAAAAGATATATAATAAATAAATATTTTGAATTTTTTTGACTTTTTGATACAATATTATGAGTAAAAGCATTTTTAAACCGACAAAAATTATCTGTGTGGGCTTAAATTACAGATCACATGCTGAAGAGATGAAGGATAAACTGCCGGAAAACCCGATTTTGTTCATGAAACCGCCTTCATCATTGATTTTCAATAATGAAATAATTTATATGCCCAAACAGTCTCAAAGAGTTGATCATGAAGCGGAACTTGCCGTAATAATCGGCAAAAGATGTAAAAACGCAAAAAAAGAGGATGCATTGGATTTCATTCAGGGATATACATGCCTGAATGATGTAACTGCCCGTGACCTGCAGAAGCTGGACGGGCAATGGACAAGATCCAAAGGATTTGATACGTTCTGTCCTGTAGGTCCTGAAATAATAAAACTTGATAATCCAAACGATCTTTTTATTAAATGCAGAGTAAACGGAGAAGAAAGGCAGAGTTCCAGAACCAGTGATCTGATCTTTAAAGTTGAAGATCTTATCTGGTTTATTTCAGGCATAATGACCCTGGAAAAAGGCGACATAATAGCAACAGGTACCCCTTCAGGGATCAGTCCATTATACGACAACGACCTGGTTGAAATAGAGATCGAGAAAATTGGCTTATTAAGAAACAGAGTTAAATCACTTTGATTTTTATAACGGAGGGTGATGATGGATGAAAAATATTCAATATTAATAATTGAAGATGAGGACAGTTTAAGATTAAATATAAAGAATTTCTTAACCAATACAGGTTTTGAAGTGCATGTTGCATCAGAAGGTCTGGGAGCCATACATAAATTAATTGATTTTAAAATAGATTTGATTATTTCTGATTACAGAATGGATATTTTTGGCGGTAACTATTGGGTAAAATTTTTAAAGAAATTTTGTTCAGACACAAAAGTATTATTTATCAGCGGTTTTTTGAATCCAAACGAAGAGTTTCCATATACTGTAATTTATAAACCGTTTGATCTTGATGATCTGTTAAAACATATAAAAACAGTATTAAATATTAGTTAAATTTTTTATTCAAATGCTAAAATAATCAAAAATATTCCGATAAATTATATAGGTAGATATAATGTCAGGTTTTTTAAAAATTTTCATAGTTTCATTTATTATTTTTATAATAGGACTAGTACCATTTTTATTTATTTTCAGCGATATTTTTTATATAAGGGAAATTGATTTCATAAATTTAAATATTGAAAATAAATATAAAAAAGAACTTTCAGATATTACAGAGAAAATCGAAAATTATTTATCAAATATTGAAAACAATGAAATAAATATAATTTTAGAAAAAATAGATTTTACCAAATTTTTAAATAAACAAAAAGCAAGAGAGTTGAATCTTGCTGAAGAACTGTCCAACACAAGAAATTTTATTGTGAACTCAGATTATCAGCTGGAAAAAATAAAACTTTTAGACAACAGCAGGAAGATAATTTTTTCTACATCTGAAGAAGAAGCAGAAGGCAGAGGCAGTTATATTTTTTTCAGATCAAGCGATGCTATTGAATATAATGATGAGCTGTATAAATTTAAAGACAGTAAGCTTTCATTTCTCTTTTTAAAAAAAACCGGTCAGATAATAGTAAAAAAAAATATAATAGAGTCCAATCAGCCAATTGGAATAATCCTGTTTTATTATAAAAACACCTTTTTAAATGATATTTTAAGAAGAAGCCAGTTTGTAGATTTTCAACAGGTTTATTTCGTTGACAATAATATAATAATCATAGAAAAACCAAAATTTGTAGATGTCGACAAACTTATCAATTATGATATATCAGGAAATGAAATTCGTGAAGTTGTTTACAGAGATTCATCAGGCAATGAAATATCAAAAGCATACAGACTGTTTTATAAAGAACTGAAAAATGCAAATGCCTATATCTGCAGATTTATCGATAATGATCTATTTAAATTAAAGAAAAGCCATCAGGTCATACTGTTTTATTTTCTTCTTTTTTCAATTTATCTCTTAATTTTATTAATTTTACTTTTAAAGAGATCTCAATTTGATAAGGCAAAAGAAAAAATGTCGCTTTTTGTAGCTGCAATTCTTGAAGAGATGATCCAGGTAAAATCAAAAGATGAACTTGAAAAAATTCACAAACATCTGCAGTTAAAAAAGGAAAATGTATTAAAACACATATTCTTTGATTTTAAAAAACTGAATGAAGACGACAAGAAAAAACTTGAAGGTGAAATCGATACAATCTTTAACCGTATTGACGAGAGCATGAAGCAGAGAGGATTGGACACAACAGACAGTGCCACCTTAAGTAAAATTGAATCTTTATTTGAAAAATTTGTCTCAACAATAGCTGAAAAAGGGATAAATATAAGCTCTCCTGTAAACATATCACCTGCCAAAAAGCCGAAAAAAACAAAAGGCGAAAGCGTTGAAACAGCGCCAATATCAGAAAAGGCAGAAGAAATCATGGAAGCATTAGAAGTGGAAGAGCTTGACAGTGTGGAAGAAATTGAAGAATTAGGCGAACTCGAAGAAGCTGAAATGATAGAAGAGCAGAAGACAGATGAGATAATACCCTCTGAAGAAATCATTAAACCGGAAGAAATTCTTGAAATTGAAGAAATAGGAGAAACAGAGGAAGTTGAAGAGGTTGAGGAATTAGCCGAAACCGAGGAACCTCTTACAGAAGAAATCAGTGAACCTGAAGAGATTCTTGAAATCGAAGAATTAGGTGAAGAGGAAGAAGAGCTTAATGAATTAAAAGAATCAGAGGATACTTTAACGGATGACATCGAAAAAGCCGAAGAGGCTTTGGGCATCGAAGAAATAGGAGAAACAGAGGAAGCTGAAGAGGCCGAGGAATTAGCTGAAACCGAGGAAGCTCTTACAGAAGAAATCAGCGAACCTGAAGTGGCTCTTGAAATCGAAGAATTAGGCGAAGAGGAAAAAGCAGAAGAACCTAAAGAAAAAGATGAAGATCTCACAGAAAAAATAGGTGAATATGAAGAAGCATTGGAACTTGAAGAATTAAGTGATGCCAAAGAAGCAGAACAGATAGAAGAATTAAAAAAAGAAATAATATTATCCAGTGAAATCAAGGATTTAAAAGAAATTGAAAAATTGACCAAACAGGATGATATTAACAAAATAGAAGAGATTTTAGAAAAAGAAAAAAAGAAGCCAAAAACTAAAAAAGATGAAAAAATTGAAGAAACATTAGAAAATGAAAATCTTGAAGAGTTAAAAGAAGCCGAAAATATCGAAGCATTAGACCAATCAGCAGATATTGAAAATATTCATGATGACAAAAAGAAGAAAAAAAACAAAAAAGAGGAAAAAGTATATCCTGTTGATGAACTTTTCGACAAAAAGATAAAAAAAGAAAAAACGGAAAATGTTGATGAGTTGTTAAATGAAGAAATTTTAAATACCGAAATACCTACTGATATAAGTATTGAAAATTATATTGAAATGCCTGAAGAAGCTGTAGCAGACAAAGTTCCAAAAATTCCTGATGATTATTATAATGAAGACAATTTAAAAAGTGATGAGCTTGCAGGATCAATAAAAGAATTGCTTATTGAAAAGACCCCGATTCAGATGGTAATAGAAGAGATTAATAATGAACTAAAACCTTTCAAGATTACTCTTTTGATGAATATTCAGGATAAATATAATTTCATTCAAATTCATCAGGTAGGATTTAAACATGCCAAGATCGAAAAAATATCATTGGACGAAAACGATTTGCTGACAAGACATCTTTTTACAAATAAGAGAATGATATTTGTTGCTGATATCAACAAGGTAAGAAATGCTTTTATAAATGAAAAATTTGAAAAAGAGCTTTATAATATTAAATCTTTAATGATCTATCCTGTGAAAATTTTCAGTAAGATCAGATCTTTGCTTCTTATATTTTTCGAAAAAGACGAATCGGATAATTTGGAAAAAATAATTGACACTTTAGAATCAAAAAAAGATGAATTAAAAAAAAGTGTTATTAAGCTGATATAAGGAAAATCTTACTATTATGCAGGAAATTATAATAAAAAATAAAATCTTATCAGTTAAAAATCCGGCATATATTGTGGCAGAAATAGGATTAAATCACAACAAGGATATGGATCTTGCAAAAAATATGGTCAATAGTGCAAAAGAGCATGGAGCAGATGCTGTTAAATTCCAGACATATATTACGGATAAATTATTAAGTTCAAAAAACAATGCTTACAATATTTTTAAAAATCTTGAGCTGTCAAAAGAAGAATTAAAAGAGATTTGTATATATTGTGATGAAATTGATATCACTTTTTTTTCAACTCCTTTTTGTCCCGAATGCGTCGACTCTCTTGAAGATTTAAATGTGCCCTGTTACAAAATCGCTTCAATGGACATAAATTACTATGAACTTATATCATCCTGTGCAAAAACCGGAAAACCTGTAATATTATCTACAGGGATGAGCACTTTAGGCGACATAGAAAAAGCCGTTAATACAGTATTGAGGCATAATAATGAAAAAATCATTATCCTTCATGCAATATCTAAATATCCTCCAGAACATAACGACATGAACATGAACATGATCAAAATATTAAAAAAAATTTTCCCTTATCCTGTAGGATTTTCTGATCATTCAATGGATAACATTTCCAGTATTATCGCAAGAACAATGCAGGCGGTAATGTTCGAGAAACATTTTACCCTGGATAAAAAACTTGACGGTCCTGATCATTCGATTTCATTGGAACCGCATGAACTTTTGGATTTAAGAAAGAGTCTTGATATTGTTGATAAATGCTTTACAGAATCAAAAGTAAGAGCAGATATGAATATCAAAAAAGGAGCCAGAAGAAGCCTTTATATAAATAGTGATTTAAAAAAGGGTTCAACTCTTGAAAGAAATATGATAGATGCAATAAGACCTGAAAATGGCCTTCCTCCGGAATTTATTGATTTTTTTATTGGCAAAAAAATCAATAAGGATATATCTCAAGGTGACTTGCTGGATTTTAATTGCATATAAAATTTTTTATATAAATTTTTCTACATTAATTATAGTTTTTTCATATTTAATTTAATTATTCGTCTTATTTTTATTGACAGTTCGTATTTTTTGAATTATAATTTTTGTATAATTAAAATGCAAAAACAACAACTCACATTTGGATATTTAGCTCCTCATGCTTACGGAAATATCGGTTCTGAACTTTTGTCCGGAGTTAATAATGCGGCTAAAAAAAACAATGTCAACCTGTTATCAATAGGCGGAGGCATACCCTTAATTGAACTGGAAGGAAATACTTTTTCCCATTATAATTTTATTAATAACAAAAATTTAGACGGTTTAATCATCTGGTCCTCATCACTGGCATATTATTTGAATCCCGATGAAATTGAAAAGTTTCTCCTTAATTATCAATCTTTGCCTTCTATATGTCTCGGAAAACCTATTCCGTCAATATCTACGATTGTAATTGATTCATATCAGAGCATAAAATTGATAATCGATCATCTTATCATACATCATAAATTAACGAAAATTGCATTTATCGAGGGACCAAATAACACTTTTTACGGCTCAACAAGAAATACAGTATTTTATAAAATAATGACCGAATATAATATACCGATTGCAGACAAACTTATATTTAAAAACGGCGGGTTCAAGCAAAGATTCGGGATCGAAGCGGTTAATCTTTTTTTTAATGAACGAAATCTAAAGCCGGGAAAGGATATAGAAGCAATAGTTACATGCAGTGACATGGTAGCAGCAGGAGTCATCGATCAGCTTGTGAATTATGGCATCAATATACCTTATGATGTTATTGTTATGGGCTATAACAATTCAACCATAAGCAGTGAAATATTCCCAACTTTAACAACAGTTGAACCTCATTTTTATTTCCATGGATATAACTCCGTTGAACGCTTGATTTCAATTATCAATGGCAAAAAATTACCTGATATAATCAGTTTACCTGCAGAACTTATTTTACGTGAATCCTGCGGATGTATGGAAAAGCAGGTTGTAAGCACTCCGGTGTTTGACAACAGGAACAAAAACGGCGTTATTTTTAATCCTGAAGAAGATATTCATATTATCCTGAGCAATAAAAATAAAATAATTAAAGATATTAGAAATATCATTGAACTTTCTATGGATGAAATACCTGATGACTGGGCAGAAAAACTGCTTTTATCTTTTATCAGCGAATTAAGCAATAAATCAGGAGAATTTTTTAAATTATTAAGATATTATATTAACATTTCCGGCAAATCACATAAAAGTTTAATAGTATGGCATAATGTAATATCTGCAATGAGAAGATCCATTACTACATGTCTTACCAATCAGGACATCTATTTAAAAACAGAGGATATCTGGAATCAGGCAAGAATTTTAATTAATATTGCAAGTGAATACAGTTTGACTATAGTAAATTCCAATAGTACAAACAATTCAAATTTATTATCTCAGGTTTCCAGATATCTAAATACAGCCTTTGATTTTCAAAGCCTTCTGAAAGCTATAGAAATAAGCATTAAGCATCTTTCGCTGGATATGTTTTATCTTGTTTTATATGACAATGATAATCCTGATCAGGCAAATCTTGTATTTGCATTTAAAGACGGGCAAAGAATTAATATTGACAATAAAAAAATGAAATTCCAGCGTGAAAAACACCTACCTGATGATTTTATAGACAAATCAAATAGTTACAATTATATCGTGGAACCATGCAACTTTAAAAATAATTACTTGGGCTATATTATTTTTAATTTAAAAACCGTTTACTGCTCATATTATGAAACAATACGTATCAGCATATGTACAGCTTTACAGGGAATAAATTATATTCAGGAAATAATAAAAACTAAAGAAGAAAAAGAAATTTTATATAAAACTTTAGAGGCTAAAAGCAAAGAACTTGAAGAAAGAGCAAATGAAATAAAAACCGTTAATGAAAAGCTTATGAATGCAATTGAGGAGGCAAATAAAGCAAATAAAGCAAAAAGTGTTTTTCTGGCAAATATCAGTCATGAAATCAGAACTCCTATTAATTGCATCCTTGGTTTTGCAGAAGCATTAAGAGAAATAAAAAATGACAAAGAAAAAGACCAGTATCTTTCATTGGTAATTGATGAATCGTCAAGATTGCTTGAGTTGATAAATCAGCTTTTGGATATCTCTAAAATTGAAGCAGGCAAACTATATTTGAGCGAGGATAGTTTTGACTTAAAAGAGCTTTTAAACTCAACATCACTGATCTTTGAAACATCCGCTAAAAACAAAGGTTTGCTTTTTAAATTGCTCATTGACACTAAAGTCCCGATCTTCATAAAGAGTGATTCATTAAGATTAAGGCAGGTATTGATAAATTTAGTTGGGAATGCAATAAAATTTACTCAAAAAGGAAGAATAGAAGTGCTTGTTGAATTAATAACAGAAAATCGAGAGACAGCAGAGTTGCTATTTAAAATAAAAGACACAGGAATTGGAATCTCACCTGATAAACTAAATATGATCTTTGACAAATTTGTTCAGGCTGAAGACAATATAACAAAAAAATACGGCGGTACGGGTTTGGGAGCAACTATATCAAAACAAATTGTTGAACTTATGAACGGGAAAATATGGGTAGAAAGTCAGGTTGGAACCGGGAGCATTTTTTATTTTACAATTAAGGTTAAAAAAGTTTTAGATACAAAAGAAAAATTTGATTTAAAAGTCCAAACCGGACAAAAAATACTGATTAACAATTCAAGAAAAATAAATTTATTACTTGTTGAAGACTATAGCGTCAATAAAAAAATGATGAAAGCACTATTAAGTTCAAACAATTATAATGTTGATACTGCAGATAACGGTATAGAAGCCATTGAAATGTTTAATAAAGGAAATTATGATATAATTTTAATGGATATACAAATGCCTGTTATGGATGGATATGAAGCAACAAAAATAATCAGAAATGACATTAAAGGAAAAAATATCCCGATAATAGCATTGACAGCCAATGCATTTGAACAGGATAAAATAAATTGCTTAAACTCAGGAATGGATGATTTTTTGGCAAAACCTATCAGCAAAAACAATTTAACCGAAAAAATAAACTTTTGGGTATTGAAATATAATATGATCAATTAACATTTATGATTTTTTTGATAAAACAAATCTGCCTTTTTTAAAAAATAAATTTATGTCTATTTCGGGCCTGCCTAAATAATACCCTTGAGAATTATCAATGCCGATTTTTTTTACTATGTCAAAAATCTCTTTTGAACAAACAAATTCAGCAACCGTTTCAATATTTAATTTTCTTGTGAAATTTACAATTGTTTCAACTATTATCTGGGACTGTGGATTTATATTTAGATTTTTGATAATACTGCCGTCCAATTTCAATATGTCAACATTCATTTTTAATATATAATCAAAATTTGAATATCCTGTTCCGAAATCATCTATTGCGATTTTACATCCCCGTTCCTTGACTTTATCAATAAAATATTTGACCTGAGCATTGTTTTCAATCTGTTCAGCTTCGGTAAACTCAAATATTATTTTATTGCCGATTTTATAGTCATCAATAACGGATGTAAAAAAAAGTGTACTTTCCTTACTGTAAATATCATAAAGACTGATATTAATGCTGAAGTTATAATCCTTATTGGCAAAATAATTTACCGATTTTAATAAAACAATTTTGGTTAAATGAGTATAATATCTTGATTTTTTAGCGATTTCTATAAAATTACCCGGAGTAATTAGATCCTGATTATTTATCATCCTTATTAAACATTCAAATTTTGTGATCTTTTTAGTGCTATGATTATAAATTGGCTGAAAAACCGGGATTATATTGTCATTTATTATTGCTTTTTTAATATTTTTTACCCATAATATATTATTTTCATATTTCTCTTTTATTTTCATGGATTCTTCAAAAAAAAGATATCTTGTCTGCTGTTCCTTTGCTAATTTCAAAGCCATATCAGCCTCTTCCAATATCTTACCCATTGTATCAGATATACCCATTGTTATGCTTATCAATATTTCAAGATTTGATATATAATAAACCTGACTTAAAAGTCTTTCAAAATCAACAACCATTGCATTTAATTCTTCACGGCTTATTTCATTCTTAAATAAAACAGCAAATTCATCCGCATGAAGTTTATATATTTCTTCAATTTTATCATTTTTTTTAAACTGCATCAGTCTCTTATAGATTTCAATCAGCACAAGATCTCCTATAGTATTTCCATAAAGATCATTAATATGTTTAAAATTGTCAACATTGATAAGCATAAGTTTATTACTAAACCTATTATTAATATCAATGATCAATCGGTTCCTGTTCGGGGATTTTGTCAAAGAATCAGTGAATAACTGTCTTAAAATATGCTTTTCATTTTCAACATTTATAAACTCATAATAAAATGTTGCAATCGCAACAGTTAAAAATATTATAAAAACATCTATAAATGATGAGTTTTTTATTGAATATTTGAACATCCCCTTATTGTTAAGTATAAATGACAGTATCAAGACAAAAAAAGCTAAGACTATAAAGAAGTTGCCTTTAATTTTTGATTTCAGATAAAAGGCAAGCAGAGGAATTAATGTAACCCATACCAATCTAAAATCAGTGTTTGCTCCAAATACAATTGTAACAAAAATTATTAATATGGATAAAATTAATAAAACATTCGAAGATAATTCTATATTCCCGTTAAATTTGAGGAAAAAAAAATTAAGAAAAAAAATAAAACTGGTTAAGATCAAAACTACAGCCATTAAATTATTTTTTTCAAAATAAAATAAATGCATCATGGCATATATAAAAAAAATCAAAGCGCCGGTTATTGTAAAGATCATATTGAACATTTTCTTTTTTTCATGTTTGAATAGAAGAAATTCATTGAATGAGTATTTCTTGTTCATTCTTTTGTCCAATATCATTATTATTTTTTAATTTAAAATTATTCTAGCACATTTGTTAAAATATATAATATTTTATTTTAAAATAAAAAAAAATATTTTTTTATTAAAATATTTATTAAAATTAACAATTGCAATAAATAATTTTTTTTTGTATTATGTTTTTCTCTATTTTTATTAAAAACAGGGTAATGACATGAAAAGCAATATTACAGCTATAAAAAATCCTCAGATCGAAAATGTTAAAGGATTTCATTCAAACGGTGTTCACTGTGGTCTAAAAAATGAAAAAAAACTTGATCTGGGAGTTGTTTATTCTGACACCCCTGCCGATACAATTGCTTTATACACCTCCAATAAATTTCAGGCAGCGCCCTTAAAGGTTTGTCAAAAACATTTATTGGATAATATAGCTCAACTTTTAGTGGTAAATACCAAGCATGCTAACGCATGCACCGGAGAAGAAGGCATAAATAATGCAGAGCTGATTTGTGAAGAGGCTGCAAATTTATTCAATGTAAAACAGATTGATGTTATTCCGATGTCAACAGGAGTCATTGGCGAACAGCTGCCGATGAAAAAAATTACTGAAGGATTAAAATTATTAAAACCTGTTATAAATGAAAAAAATGATTGCAATTTTGCCAAGGCGATCATGACTACCGATACATATTTTAAGATATACGGGGTTAAGGTAAAAATTAACGACATAGAATATAGTATTATCGGAACATGTAAAGGGGCAGGAATGATAAGCCCCAACATGGCTACAATGCTCTGTTTTGTTTTTACAGATGCCGTAATTTCAAAAGAATTACTTAAAATTGCCTTTATAAATTCCATTAATAAAAGTTTTAATGCTATTACGGTTGACGGCGACATGAGCACCAATGACACAGCAATAATCTTTGCAAACGGACATGCTGAAAATAAAAAGATTGATTCAAGTGGTTCCAAGGAATATACTGATTTTTGCGATGCTCTGGATGAAGTTACATTGAATCTGGCGAAAAGTGTTGTAAAAGACGGTGAAGGTGCCACTAAATTAATAGAAATAAGTGTACATAATGCAAAAACAACCAATGATGCAAAACTCATCTGTACTGCCATAGCAAACTCAAATCTCGTAAAAACGGCATTTTTCGGAGAGGACCCTAATTGGGGCAGAATAATCTGCGCTATCGGTTTCAGCGGCAGCATATACAATCCAAAGGATGTATCATTATCAATTGAAGATATTGCAGTATATAATAACGGTGAAATGCAAAACCATAATGCAGAATCCTTAAAAAAAGCATTTCAAAAAAAAGAGATTAAAATAAAAGTGGATTTAAACATAGGTGATAAAAACTGGACAATGTGGACATGCGACCTGTCATACGATTATATAAAAATAAATGCAAGCTATACAACTTAAAAAATTTTTTAGGAGAAATTAATATGCTGGAAAAATTTATCGAAAAAGCTGAAGTTTTAATAGAATCATTGCCTTATATCAAAACATTCAACAAAAAAACTTTTGTAATTAAATACGGCGGATCAGCAATGACTGATGATGCAATGAAAAAAGCTGTAATACAGGATATTATATTGTTAAAATATATTGGCATTAATCCTGTAATCATTCACGGCGGAGGTCCGATGATTACGGATTATCTTAACAAAATGGACGTAAAATCAACTTTTGTCAACGGTCTGAGGGTTACGGATAAAGAAACCATGAAAGTAGTACAGATGGTTTTGATAGGTATAATCAATCAGGAAATCGTCAGTTTATTGAATTTGTTCGGCGGCAAAGGTGTTGGATTATCCGGCAAGGATGCAAGCCTGATTGTTGCATCAAAAAAAATTCCAGATGTTAAATTCAATTCAGAAGGCAAAAAAGTTGAACCGGTTGATTTCGGCTATGTCGGAGAGATTCAAAAGATAAATACTGAAATTATCAACAATTTATGCAATGAAGGATATATCCCTGTTATAGCTCCGATCGGTGTAGGTCTTGAAGGCGAAAGTTATAATATTAATGCAGATGAAGTTGCCGGTGAAATTGCGCAGGCAATAAAAGCGGAAAAATTAATAATGCTCTCCGATGTTGACGGGATTTACGAAATTCCCGGCAATAAAGAGTCCAAAATAAATTCACTTACCTATGACAAAGCAATGCATATGATTCAAAACAATCAGATAAACGGAGGTATGATCCCGAAAGTCAAAGCATGTCTTACTGCTACATCAGGTGGAGTTAAAAGAACCCATATCATTGACGGAAATGAACGGCATTCCTTGCTGCTTGAGATTTTCACTGATCAGGGTATCGGCACAATGGTAATTAAAGAATAAATCGATGAACAAAGGATTAAAAGATTATATAAATAACCAAAAAGGAAAAAAAGTTTTAATCCATGGACTAGGATTAAACGGCGGAGGCTCTGGCTCTGCCCTTTTTTTTCTCAAAAACGGTTTTAATGTTACGATCACTGATCTTAAAAAAAACAATGATCTTTTAAAGTCCATTGAAATGTTAAAATCTTTCGGAAATAAAATAAAATTTGTTCTGGGGGAGCACAGAGAAATTGATTTCAAAGAGTCAAATTTAATAGTTAAAAGCCCTGCGATCAGACCGGATAATAAATTTATAAAACTTGCGGAAAATAACGGAGCATATATAACAAGCGATATTGAAATTTTTTCAAACATATGCCCCTGCCCGATTTATGCCCTGACAGGAAGTAAAGGTAAATCCACAACTGTTACAGCAATCTATGAAATCTTTAAAAAGCAGTCTTCAAATGCTTATCTGGGAGGAAATATAACCATCTCGCCTTTGACTTTTTATGAAAAATTAAATGAAAAAAGTCTTGTAATCCTTGAATTATCAAGCTGGCAGTTAAGGGATCTAAAAAACAAAAAGTTCAGATTTAAAGGAGCTGCAATCATAAATCTTTTAAAGGACCATCAAAATTATTATTCTTCGATGAAGGATTATTTGTCGGAAAAATTAATAATAACGGACAATCAAACTGATGATGATTTTATTATTATCCCATTCAAAGATGATTATATCAAAAAAGTACTTATTAAATCAAAAGCAAAAATATTCACTTTTGATATCAGCAACAAATCAAGCGACATTTTCTATAAAGACAAATCTGCTTATTTAAAAAACAACAACATTATAAAATTATTTGATGAAAATGATCTAAATGTAATCGGAGAACACATGAAGATAAACATGCTGTTAGCAGCATCTTTTTGTTATCTTGCAGGGATCAATATTAAAAACATCAAAAAAGGTATTAAACAATTTAAGGGAGCACCTTACAGGATGGAACTTGTAAGAACATGGAAAGGGATTAAATTCATAAATGATACAACTGCAACCATTCCGGAGGCAGTATTTTATTCAATCAAATCATACAAGACTCCAATAATCTGGATAGGCGGCGGTAACGATAAAAATCTTGATTTTTCGATTATAAAAAAAATAGCAGATATACCAAAAAAAATATATTTACTGAAAGGTGAAGGTACGGAAAAAATGAAAAAGTACATTACCCGAGATGACATAACCGAATCAATTTCACTTGAGGAAATCTTAACCGATGCTGTTAAATCAGCAGAGAAAGGGGACATAATTTTATTATCACCGGGTTGTACAAGTTTCGGCCTTTTCCAGAATGAATTTCACAGAGGGGAAGTTTTTAATAAATTTGTCAAATCACTTTAATTTTTAATTAATTTTAACTGCATTTTTTGGGGACAGAGCTTTAAATAATTTATCTAATTCTTTTTTTTGCGCAAAGATCTGACCGGAAACTGGTATGCATTATTACAGGTAAACCATATATTAATGACAATATCGTTTTTAAGTTTGTCTTTTTCCGCAAAATTTAAGCTCTGTCCCTAAGAATAAAAAAAATTATTTTTATTATCAAATGCCTTTATAAAAGATTATCAAAAATCAACTGATTTTATAATAATTTAAGTTAAAAAAGAATTTGTATTTTATTTAATTTTATGCTAATAATTAGCTATTAAAAAGTTGTTTATCCTTCTAGTAAAATG
>JAFGQB010000061.1 GCA_016935915.1 Spirochaetota bacterium | reverse complement strand
TTTTTCATGAAAAACTTCCCATAAGTTTTCAATAAATTTAAACGGTAAAGGCGGAAGACCAAGTCTTTGTCTGGTATGAAGATATAATTTTAAAAATTTTTTCAAATCATCATAACCTTCGGATATTTTTAACATCATTCCACTTTCTGTGGCTCGATTAATTCTCTGTTTTATGCATGTCCTGTGAAAATTCTTCCAAATATCATCTAAGGATTTATCCAATAATAAATAATGATATTTATAATAATCGTTTTTCTGAAAAACAGCATCAGAAAAATATTTATCTGAATTTAATGTTCTTATTTCCAAACCTTTTGGTTTATACTTATCAAATATACTAAATACTTCTTTTAAAAGTAAATCAAGCTCTTCTTTTGAAGAAACCAATGGGTCACAAATAGTGCAAAAAGGAATATGAATCAATCTTTTACCCCTCAGCCAGCTGTTTACATAATAAATCGGCAGTCCGGCAATTATCTCATTTTTGTCTTTCAATATTATATATAATCCTTTTAAATATTTAAAATTTTCATCAAGGATTCTTTTCCATATCGACAAATGACCTATCCATCCTGATTCATGTTTTTCAACAAAAACATCCCACCTCGGATCAGTTAACGGATCAATATAATCAATTTCTAACATTTATTCTCCTGTAAATAATAAATTTTGTATAAATCTACCAAAAAAATTAGTTGTCATTAAACTTTATTTTTTTTTATAAGTTTTAATTTTTTATAAAATTCCCACATGCTTGTTTCCCGTGTCAAAGAAATTCCACATTTTGCAACAGGTTGAGCAGGATTACCCTGAACCATCGTATATGGCGGAACCGATTTTGTTACAACGCTTCCTGCTGTTACAACCGCACCTTTACCGATTGTCAGATTTGGCAGAACAATCACTCCTGGACCTAAAAAAACCTCATCTTCAATGACCAATGAAGGTTTATTACTTTTTAAAAGTTCATCTCCTTTATTATCAAAATGTGCAATTAATGTCACTCTTATTCCAACAACAACCTTATTGCCTATTACGATTTTATAAGGATGAGATGTGTCTAAAAGAGCATCTGTACCGATAAAAACATTCCTGCCGATTTTTACCCCTCTTAATCTATGAAGCCAAACTCTGACAGATGTCGAACCCCAAGCATTGCGTGCAAAATGTTGTAAAATCCTGTTTTTAATACCGTTTAAAAATGATTCATGTGAAAATAATTTTTTCATTTTCTTTCATCCTTTTTAACTTCTTAACACATTAATTCAATATTTTTTCAATAATCTGAGGTTCTGCATGAAGATATTGAGCCGTTCTTCTTTTTTGTTCAATATCACGAAAAACCCTTTCGATCTGCTCTTCAGTCAAACCAACCGATTTTGAAACCTCTTGTTTTGATATATTATTGTTATAAGCAAATAAACAGATATCCATTTTATCATATGGCAGTGAAAAATAAAATTCATCCTGTGACTGGGATAGTGAATAAGTATCAGTTGTCGGTGGTCTTTTAATAATATTTTCAGGAATTTTTAAAAATTTTGCCATTTCATATACTTGTGTTTTATAAAGATGTGCTATCGGCTTAATATCAGCAGCACCATCTCCCAGCTTAACAAAAAAACCTTGATCATATTCTAACCTGTTGGGAGTACCTGCAACTGCATAATTCAATCTGTCAGCATGATAATATTCCAGCATTTTTCTTACTCTCTGCTTGAAATTTGTAGCTGCAACAATACCCAGGTATGAATGGTAATTAAGCTGTTTTTTTATCACTGTACCATCAGGTTTTTCAATAACAGCACTGAATAAACGTAATTTATTGCTTTCAAGAATTGACGGCAGTGTAATTTTAACTTTCCAATGATCCTCAAACTCAGGAATTACTTCACGTATAGCATTATTTCGTTTATTATAACATCCTGTTGAACACAAAATCGGACTAATATCTTCATAATGATAATCAATGTTTAAAAATTCAACTATTTCCCTGCTTAAATCCAATGTATCAGCAGATGAATCCTGTTCAGGCATCAATAAGCCGAAAACCTTTTCTTTTCCTATTGCTTTAACACATAACGCCGCAACAGTACTGCTGTCTATGCCTCCTGATAAAGCAACAATCAAACCCTTCCGTTTCAAAGGTTTGATCAAAGAATTTCTGATAAATAAGCTTATTCTATCTGCCTCTTTTGCCCAGTCAAGCATTAATGCATCTGTGTTCATTTTATTCCTTTTTATTGATCAATTCAGATTTCATGATTTTACCCGCTTCGTTTTTTGGAAGCTTTTTACAAAATTCTATATATTTTGGAATCATGTACACCGCAATATAATTCAGCAAAAAATTTTTAATATCTTCCTCTGAAACTGAAGTTTCGTTTTTTAAAACAATATAAGCCTTAACAGCTTCACCCAAAATTTCATCATTGACGCCGATAACTGCAGATTCCAAAACAGCTTCGTGTTTTAAAATAGATTCTTCAATTTCTTTAGCACTGACACGATAACCTTTAACTTTGATTATGTCCTTTTTCCGTCCGACAACATATAAAAAACCTTCATCATCCATTTTTCCAAGATCACCTGTAAAATATAAACCGTTCTTTAAAACTTCCTTTGTTGAATCCTGATCATTCCAGTAGCCTGCCATAATATTTGAACCGCGTGCAGCAATTTCTCCGATTTCATTTGGCGCAAGTTCATCGCCATTATCATTCGCAATGAACACATCTACATTGTCAACAGGTTTACCGATCGAGCCGATCTTTTTCTTGAAAAACTTAGGGTTAAGATATGTAAGCCTTGGCGAAGCTTCAGTTGCGCCATACATAATGAATAATTTTGCAGGTTTAATTAAATCATACACCTCTTTTTGCAGTTCAACAGACATAGCACCTCCTGCCTGTGTCACATAACGCAAACTTGGAAATTTATATTTTCTGATCATTGAACGATTCAATAAAATCGAAAAAGTTGACGGAACACCTGCAAAACCTGTCACCTCTGTCTTTACCATTGTCTCCAAAACCTTATTAGGGAAAAGAAAGCGATTATCAATAACAACAGATCCCCCCTGAAGAAAATGTGTTAAAAGCAAAGACTTACCGTAAATATAAAAAAAAGGAAGTATAACCATAATTCGGTCTTTATTTGATAGTTTTAAATATTTTATAATCGAGTTCATATTGCTGACAAGATTCAAATGTGTAAGCATTACGCCTTTAGGCCTGCCTGTACTTCCCGAAGTATATGCAATTTCTGCCAGGTCAAGATCGATTGTTCTGACTGACGAATAATTATTGCTGCGCTTATGTTTATCATTTATATCTGTCAATGAATACAATTTTTTATTTATATTAATATCATTAAGTTTGTCTTTAGCGCAATTGAAAACAACTGCTTCAAGATAATTTAAATTATTCAGAATCGTATTGATTTTTTTAATATTTTGAAATGCTGAAAATAATATTCTTGTATTTGAATCATTTAATGAATACAAAAGAGACTCAAGCGATATATCACTGTTTAATCCGACAACAACTGCCCCTGTTTTCAAAATACCGAAATAAATTGCAATATAATCAACAGAATTATCCAATAAAACTGCAATCCTGTCCTGTTTTTTTATACCGAATTTAAATAAAAAATCGGCAATCTGATCGCTTCTTTTATTTATTTCGGCAAAGCTATACCAATTATCCTGAAACCAAACCGCATCTTTTTTTGGGAATTTTTTCGCTGATAACTCTAAAAACTGATGTAGCTGCATATTCTAATATATAACAATTTATTTTTTTAATAAATCAATTTTTTTTATATATTTTATGTTTTCCAATTTCTCTTCAAAACCGTTATAACTAATAAATAAATGATAAATCAGCATAATTGACAAAATAGCGACAATTCGCATGTTGTCAGTATGGCTCATATTCAACCCGGAACAGGACCCGCATTTTAAAATGAACTTATAAACCGTCTTCGGATTAAAAACTCCTGCCTCTTTTATGACTTTTTCATTCAAGATATCTTTCATCCATGATACGGCTTTACCATAAAAAAAACTTGCAGCATCAGGTGCTCTATACGGTTGTTTTGGTCTTTTTGTAATTTCCTCAGGTATCATATTCCGGAATGCCTTTTTTAATAAAAACTTTTCGGTTAATCCGTTCAATTTATCCTCCGGCAGAAAAGAATTTGCATAACCTGTAACATCAGCATCAAGAAAAGGAAAACGACCTTCCACCCCATGAGCCATGAGCATTCGATCTCCCTGTGCCGAAAGCAGATAACTTGATAATAATGTAACAATTTCAATCCATTCGGTTTTAGCTGTTAAATCCCATTGACCGGTTTGATCCGGGAGCATGCTCAATAATTTGTCAACAGGATCATATGTATTTATGGTTTGAATCATATCCCGGTTTAATAAGTATTGTATCGACGATGTAGTATTCCATCTTAGACGATGGGAAAAAAAGAAATCATCAATGTGTAAATTTTTCTTGAAAAAACCGCTTGAAAAAGACAACACTGCATTGGGATTTCTTTTCATCCATGGATATAATTTTTCCAACAGTCTTATCCTGATTTTAGAATCAGGGTCTTTTGCTATAAATTGCCTCACCTTTGCTTCTTTAAATATATCATAGCCTGCAAATATTTCATCCGAGCCTTCTCCTGTCACAACCACTTTATAACCCAAATCATTTACAAGATTGGATAATAAAAAAAGAGGAGCAGGCGCAGTTCTTAAAACAGGCTGTTCAGTATGCCAGATAACCTTCGGGAATATTTCACCGATTGATTTATAATCCACTTTTATTGTATGATGCTCTGTCCCCAATTTGTCTGCAATCTGTTTTTGATATATGGTTTCATCGAAATCTTTATCCTCAAAGCTTACTGAAAATGTTTTTAAAGGCGCACTTGTAAATTGATTAATAATTGCACTTATTATTGAAGAATCAAGTCCGCCTGAAAGATATGCACCTACAGGAACATCGCTTCTTGAAAATCTTAACCGGACAGCTTTAATCAACTTTTCTTTTAGTATTTCTATTTTATCCTGAGTAGTTTGTATTTTTGTTTTTTTACAGTTAACATGGGAACTTAAATCCCAATAAGGCTCACTTTTAAAACCATTTTTTGTAATCTTTATATAATGTCCGGGAGGTATCAGGTTAATGTCGGAAAAAATCGTTCTCGGTGCAACAGGATTCCAGAAAGTCAATAATTCCTTAATACCCTCAGGATCAAATTCCCGTCTTATTTCACGATTTACAAAAATCGATTTAATTTCAGATGCAAAATAAAAAATATTGTTGAGTTTTGTATAATAAAGAGGACAAATCCCATAATTATCTCTTGATAATATAACTTCCCTTTTATTTATGTCCCATAAAGCAAAAGCCCACTGCCCGTTAAATCTGTTAAGACATTCTATACCCCATTGTTCATAGGCATGAACAATTACTTCTGTATCACTTTTTGTCTGAAAAATATGACCGAAAGATTGAAGCTCTTCTCTTAACTCTACATAATTGAAGATTTCTCCGTTATAAACGATCCAGAGGGTTTTATTTTCATTGCAAATCGGCTGGTCACCTGTCTCAAAGTCAATAATCGAAAGCCGCGTATGACCAAAAGCGACAGTTTTATCTCGATAATAACCGCCCGAATCAGGGCCACGATGATAAAGATATTGCATCATTTTTTTTAATTTTTCAATATCGGGATATGAGCTGTCTTCAAAATTAATTATTCCGCAAATTCCGCACATGTTTTTTTTGAAATAATATTTTTAAAAAAAATTAAACAGAAAACCTGAAATTCACATACATTCAATTAAATATTGAATAAAAATATTAATATATAATTCTACTTTACACTACTTAAGCGATTGCTTAAATATTTATTAATATTTTCAATGGTGTCAAAATTTTCAGGAACAAGATCTTCTTCTTTAATCTCAATTTTATAAATTTCTTCCAGATGATTTACAAGTTCCAAAAAACCGGTTGAATCCAGAACACCTGATTCCATAAAACTGGTGTCATAATTGAAATTTTCCAAAAACTCTGTTGATCCGAACATAAAATTCTTTATTATATATTTTTTTACTGTTTCTTTATAATCCATTTTTTATTCCATTTTTCAAATTAGATTAATATACCTAAAATATAAATATTTCAATAAATTTTTTAAATTTTTATTCCAAAACATCTCCCCGTTAATAAAAAGTTCATCTTCACGTTGTGTTCTACCTGCTTTATGATCATAAGATATCACTTTGATGAACTCTTCATCAATTTGTCCGACACCATAATTTGAGCACTCCTTTAAATATTGATAAACCGGACTTTTTTTATTGCTTACATCATGCACGGGAATATGTGAGTTGTAATAAAGAATATATTTGCATGAATGATAATCCAGTGCAACCGGATCAGTTGATGCCAGAATCGCTTTAGTTCTAGCTGCAGGAAGATCAGTTCTCGATATTATTCCTATCCATTCAGCACTGACAATATTCAAATCAGCTTTTCTGATTTTATTCATAAAGCATGCAACTTCTCCTCCCAGCATCCCTGATTTCGGTCCGGGCGACCATTTATTAAATGCAAAAGAATGAAAATTATAATAATTTGCTGTTAGTTTACCGTTATTATCAGGATCAGATCCTCCGCTTAAGTCTGTTATCCCCAAATAATTCTTTACAGCGCTTGTTACTCCGCAATAATCACTATGATGATTTAAAGCCGGGAAATTTATAAATTTAACAGGTTGTTTTGTATATTTTCCTTTATCCCATACCCCATTTTTAAAATCAACTATTGTTCCTTTATCTGTTTTAAAAATCGGATATGTCATTATAACCGAGCGATAATTTCCCCCTGTACTGCTGTTATTGAATTCAATCAATGGCACACCTTTTGTCCCATCGCAATAAACATATCCTGCTCCTTCGCAAGGGTGATATATCCTTTTTGCTTCAAAATCAACATCCAGCCAATGACTTACTGTTAAATTGTTGCCGTAATCTTTTTTTAATAATGAGCAAAGTTCATTGTAGTTGATTATCCCATTGATATCGGAATTTCTTTCAAATTTAGCTGCCCAGCCGCTGTTCTCTGATTCCCACGGTTTAGGTCCGCGATGAGAGTTTTCAGCTAATATGACTTCTCCTGTAAAGCCGCCGCTTCTCTGCATAATTATATCGACAAGTGTTTTTAATGCAGATAAATTCGGTACACCCTGATTCCACCATTGTACATTCGGCTTGATTATTACAATGTCATTTTTATCTATTATCTTTTCAATCCCGCCGAGTAATTCTATAACCTTTTTCATGTTTTCTGACGGAGTACCGTTGACACAGCGATAAATTTGACCTTTAATATCAGTACCTGTTTTTTTTGCCTTTTTTTGAGAAGAACTATTTATATTAAAATTAAATAACGACAAAAACAGCATAATAATCGTACTCTTTAAAAACTCCCTTCTTGATGACATTTATAATACCTTTAATTTTTATAAAAATAAATTTCCAATATATAATAGTTCAATTTAAATAGAATAAAAAATATTTACATTAATAAAAATTATTTAATTACACTCTTTTCTATCAAACCGTCAGCTGCTTTCTGACCAACCAATTCAAAAGCCTTATCAGTATAATGAACATCATCATAAAAATAGTCCAAAGTTTTGGGGATCACTGCATCAAGATCAAGATATATTACATCCCTTTTTTCAGCAGTTTTTAAAATTATATCTTTATATCTTAAAAATCCGTTTAAAGCAGTATCATATGCCCATTGTTTTTTTTCCCCTATAGCCTCATTATTAAGCATATAAAGATGAGGCAGAATATTTTTATCAGGATCTCTTTTATATAATGAAGGCTGAGTTAAAAGAACAACTTTTGTATTATCCAGCTGTGCAAGGTCTATTATGGCATTTAAATTCTGTTCAAAAGAAACTTCTCCTTTAAATTCCTCCTGATATATAACTTCTCTCGGTTTATGATACCAGTACATTTTAAAAATATCCATAAAAAAACCAAAAATTGTCTTTTGACTTATTATTCTGCTGATAGGCCCGTTAAAATGTCCGTAATCTGTTCTAAAATCCTTCTGGCTGAAATATGAAAAATCTGCATTATGCAAAAGATCGTTTATAGTATGCATAACAATAATGACATCAGGTTTTATTGATCTGATATTTGTTTGATAATTAATAAATGAGTGAAGGGTTGTGTACCACTGTCTCCCCTGATTAATGACTTTAATATCCTTTCGATTTAATTTTAATTTTAAATTTTTTTCCACAATATCAGGCCAGCCTATTCCTTTGCTGTTTTTAAATTCAGTTGTCGAACCGCCCAGACATACAATTGTCAAATCATTATTATTTCTGATTTTTTCCAGAGGATTGGGCATAAGCTGTAAATATGGATGAAATTGTTCCTTTTGTCTGAATTTCGTTAATCTTTCATAATATAAATTTATAATTGGATATAAAAATAAAAAAATTAAAACGATACTGATAAATAACAAAAAAAAACTGTTCAATCTTGTCTTTTTAGTCCTGACATTATAATAAATCAATACTATTAAAAGAAAAATGGCAGGCACAGTTACCTTAAAAAAAAGAGAGCCAAGAGTTGCAAATCTCTTAGCTTTAGTGAATAAATAAGGATCAGGGTAAAAAAAACCAATATAAAAGAGTATAAATAAAACAAACAAAACAGATAAAACTATTATATCAATAATATTAATTTTTAAAGTCCTTTTCTTCGTCATAGTTATTTATCCTGTAGACATGTTTTTTTTGGATTTTAAAAGTTGTCCAAATAATCTTTTAAAAAAAATATAATATTGAAGCCGATTTTCTTAATTCATATCAAATTAATAATATAATGTCAAATTGATATAATGGACCATAATTTTATAGTTTTTTATTCAATAAAAATATTGATAAAAATCATTAATATTGTATATTAGACAGACAAATTTGCAAAACCAAGGAGCATAACAATTAAATGGCAAAAGTAAATAAAAACTACCTTTTACTGCAGGGCAACTATCTTTTTGCAGAAATAGCAAACAGAGTAAAAAAATTTTCAAAAGAAAATCCCGATAAAAAAATAATCAGACTGGGTATTGGTGATGTCACCGAGCCATTGGTTCAATCTGTGATATCAGGATTGAAAAACGGCGTTGACGACATGGCGAAAAAAGAGACGTTTCAGGGCTATACACCGGACAAAGGGTATGAATTTCTAATTGATAAAATAAA
>JAFGQB010000303.1 GCA_016935915.1 Spirochaetota bacterium | reverse complement strand
GTTTTTATGGAAAATATCAACATAATTTATAGCAATATCAATACCAGTCCTCACTGCTGTTTTTTTCGGTTATCCGAAAAAAATGTCTATTGAAAAAATTAAAAAAAAATATATATTTATATTATAAAGGAGGCATAATTTATGCTAAAAAAAATTATTTATTTATTTGTTTTGATTGTTTTTCTCTTTTTAATAACGTCATGCCCTGATGAGTTTTTTGCATGGGAATTCAAGAATAAATCTTCTTATACTGTCAGTGTTTCGGATTTGAAAGATGCTAATGATACATCATTTAATATATCACCCGGAAAATCAAAATCAGTGATTATCAAAACATTTACTGAAATTCAATTTGATTATTCTCCGTCAAATTTGGTTGATGGCGATATTGATACAGCAAATAAAATTATTAAATTTACGAATAAATAGAGTATAAATATGAAATTTAATTCTTTGATTTTTATTATATGTATAATTTTAATCTGTATTACTTTGGCTACTTCATGCACTTTAAACGGAGTTTAGTATACAGCTTGTAGGCAAATGGGAATTGGATGATTTATGGCTTGAAAATGAGGATGGTGCTTTAATGACTGAATCTTATCCGTCAGGACAATTGATTATCAATTCAGATGACACATACTATATTGACATGAAATTTAAAAAACCTTCAGGCTTTACACAGGAATATGCACCGTTTTATTGTGAGACAATAGATGAAACTAATGTTCATATTAAGGAACATAGTGTTTTAAGCTGTAAAGACAACTATTTTTATTTCAATCCTTCTAAAGGGAAAAAATGGAAAACATATATTTATTATTTTTGGAAAAATGGGATATTATTAGAAATATCAGATCGTGATAAAAATCCGTGGTTTGATTTAAAAAAAATATTTTAAATTTGTTTGATTTTAAAAGAGGGATATTAATATGAAAATAAAAAAACAATTATTATATTTTTAATTTTAATAACTGCATTTAGTTTGATCCGTGCAAATGAAGTTGTTAAAAATGAACCTGCTGACATGTCTTTAATAAAATTTAATTTCAATGATAAACCAAACAATGAACTGGATAAAATAAAAAATGATATTTTAAATTTGAGAAATTTTGGTGTATCTTCCTTAATTATAGGTGCTGTAGGATCTGCTTTATCATTAGCCTCTGCTGTAGCAATTGCTGGATATTTCTATTATTATGCATTGATACCCACATCATTATTGCCTTTTTTCGGATTTATGCTTGTACTTGGCATATTGATTAATGCAAATTCAAGAAGATATTTAAATAAAGGTAGATTTATTGATTCGATTGATGATTTGAAAAAAGCAGGAATTATATTAACGTCGATTTTCGGATCTTTAACTTTATGTGGTATTGCAGTTGGGATTTTGTACTATATTTTTTATTATAATCTTCTGGGTGCTAATTTATTGCTTCCTGCAACAATGGGTGTGCTATTTTTAAGTTTCATCGTTCCCTTAGTCTTTTTTATTTGCGCTCTGCCAATGATGATCACAGGCATTATTTTTTCAAACTTGAAAAAAAGAGCATCTGCAATATCATATCTGGATACAGAGAGGTTTGCTTTTACAAATGGATTTTCGATCAGGTTTTAATAATAAATATTTTTAAAGAATTTTAAAAAGCAAAATATCATTTTTGATATTCAAGAAATCATTTTTTTTCTTCTCTTTCAAAATTATTTACTAAATTAAAAATAATTTAACCAAAATTGTATAAAAATTTTACCTTTTCAAAATTTATTTAATTGATTTTTACTATTATCAATGAAATATTTAATAAAAAACAATGTTCAGGTAATTTATATTATTTGCACTATAAATTTAAGCAATTAATATATTTATAAGGCAGCAAGGTTTTTTTAAATAATAAAGGATTATACAATGGATTTATCAAAAAAGAACGGTTTCTTTCTTGAATTTGTAAGAAACAGGATTCTTTATTTAATGTTTGCACCGATCTTTATTTATCTGATTCTTTTTGCCTATATACCGATGACCGGGATTGTTATGGCATTTGAGGAATTCAACTACAGGGATGGATTATGGACCAGCCCGTGGATATGGTTCAAAAACTTTGAATTTTTTTTCAAATCGGGTAAAGCATTTCAGGTCACGATAAATACGATTTTATATAATCTGATATTTTTAACATGCACAACTTTTTTTTCTGTACTTATCGCTGTTTTTGTTGCTGATCTTAACGGCAGGATTTACAAAAAGGTCTGTCAGTCGAGTATGTTTCTACCCTATTTTATATCATGGGTTGTTGTCGCCGCTATGGTATACAACTTTTTCAATTATGATTTTGGAACCATGAATAAAATTCTTGCCGCTTTGAAGCTTGAACCCATCAATGTTTATGCGACCCCGGAGTACTGGCTCTTTATTCTTCCGTTTATGTATGTGTGGAAATGGGTGGGATTCAACAGTGTTTTATATCTTGCCGCCATAATGGGAATAGATCCGCAGATATATGAAGCAGCAATAATTGACGGTGCAACAGTGTTTCAAAGGATAAGACATATTACACTGCCGTCTTTAAAACCAACAATGATAATCCTTATTTTACTTGGCATAGGCAGGATCCTCCGTGGAGAATTTGATATGTTTTATAACCTTATCGGGAATAATGGAATTTTGATTGATAAGACCGACATCATAGATACACTTGTATTCCGCTCAATAGTAGGGACTCAGGATTTCGGAATGGCTTCCGCTGCCGGGCTATATCAGTCCGTTCTATGTTTTGTGATCATAGTTACCGTTAACGGAATAGTAAGAAAGATAGAAAAAGACTATGCATTATTTTAAGAAAAGGAAAATTTTTTAATGAAAAAAATAAGAAAAACGGCTGACGAGATAGCATTTAACATAATAGGCTATTTGATATTAACTGTTATCGGATTTGTAACTATTTATCCCTTTGTTGTTCTGATCGGGAGTTCTTTTGCAAAAGAGAGAGATATCCTAACCTATGGCTATACAATAATTCCAAAAACCATTTCTCTGGAATCTTACAGTCTGATTTTCAATAATCCGCAAAAAATTTTACGGGCTTATTATGTAACCATATTCATAACATCTTTAGGAACCTGTTCGGCTCTTTTTATTTCGGCAATGACCGCTTATGTTTTATCACGAAGGACCCTAAAGTACAGAAATATCATGACATTTTATATCTATTTTACTACACTTTTCAGCGGTGGTCTTGCTCCCTTTTATATCGTAGTATCCAATATTTTGCATTTGAGAAATACGATCTGGGTATTATTGCTATTACCGATGTTTGTTCCAACCAATATTCTATATGTGTTGATCCTAAAGAATTTCATCAGATCTATACCGCAGTCGCTGACTGAAGCCGCGGAAATCGACGGGGCGGGAGATTTTTATATTTTTACAAGGATTATACTGCCTTTGAGCAAGCCTGCCTTGGCATCCATAGGATTGTTTATAGCATTATATTACTGGAATGACTGGTGGACAGCCATGATGTTCATAGACAAACAATCTCTTTATCCGCTACAGTATGTTCTTTATCAGATACTCTCCAGCGTTAATGTTGCAGCTTACATGGTTAACAATATTGCATCTTTTAATATGCCCAAGGAAACTTTAAAACTTGCGATGACAGTAGTATCAACAGGACCAATTATACTCTTGTATCCGTTTTTACAAAAATATTTTATTAAGGGTGTTACCCTTGGATCACTTAAAGAATAACTATTATTCTTTTTATTTTATATTTTGATTTTTAAATTAAAAGGAGGATTTATGAAAAAAATCATTACTAGGTCATTAGTAATAGTATTAATTTTGTCAGTTTTAATTTTAATCTTTATTGCAGGCTGCACTAAAGGAGTCAGCACTAAAAAAGCCGTTAAACTTACTGGATATCTTTTGGGTGCACCTCCTGCAGGAATGCCTAATGTAATGGCAGCGCTTAATGAAAAACTAAATAAAGATATAAATGCAGCCATGGAAATAAATTATATAGGTTGGGGAGACTTTCAATCAAAGTATCCTCTGATGCTTACTTCAGGTCAGGATTTTGACTGGATCTATACAGCAAACTGGGCTTTTTATTTTCAACAGGCTGCCAAAGGGGCATTTCTTGAAATAACCGAAGATATGCTTAAAACATATATGCCGAGACATTATAAAGCACTCCCGAAACATGCTTACAACGAAACAAAAGTCAACGGTAAGATGTATATGATTCCTACATCTACTCCGGACAGAAAGATCCCGGTAACTATGATCCGCGGCGATTTAAGAAAGAAGTATAATGTTCCAGAGATAAAAAAATATTCTGATCTGGAAAAGTACTTTGAAGCAATAAAAGCAAATGAAAAAGAGATGATCCCGATGCTTCTTGATAAATCCTATGATATAGGAAGACCTTTTGCCGCTTTGGCAGCTGAACTTGGCGACTATTATTTTGATGTCCTCTTTTCCACAGGCGGCGGCAGCGGATGCAATTTCGGTCTTGATGACCCTAGCAATAAAGTCACCTATTATCTTGAAGGAGATAATCTTACAAATACTAAAAAAGCCGCTGAAATAATTAAATCATGGTACGAAAAAGGTTATATAAATAAGGATGTATTTGCTAACACTGTCCGAAGCAAAGATTCATTTAATCTCGGTAAATCTGCTGTAGGTCTTGGAAATTCACAGGATATTCAGGCAAATCTGGCAGATGCCGCAAGCAAAGGCTGGGAAATCGAGATCATACCTGAATTAAATGCAAACGGTCATTATTATGCTGATCCGTTTATCAATAATGGTGTTGCTCTTCCTGCTGCATGTAAAAATCCCGAAAGGACATTGATGTTCCTTGATCTTATAATGGAAGAAAAATCTTATGATTATCTTGTCTATTTTGGAATTGAAGGTAAAAATTATATAATTAAAGACGGTAAAATCGATCTTCCTGAGGGTGTTACTGCAGATAAAAATACATATCCGCCGGATGCAGCTGGTTTCTGGTTTACAAACAAAGATATATTCCTGCCTCTGGCTACATGGCCACAGCAGTATGCTCAATTAAAGAAAGACATCAAAGAAAAAAATTATCTGGTTCCGACAATTTTTCAGGTGATAGCATGGAATACAGAATCAATAAAAACAGAACTTGCTACAATAAATCAGGTCATTGTTCAGTACTGGCAGCCTGTACAGATCGGAGCAGTTAAGGATATTGATGCACAATATAAAATTTTTGACGAAAAATTAAAAGCAGGCGGTGTCATGAAAGTTAAGGAAGAGTTACAAAAACAAGTTGATGCTTACTTGAGTTCAATGAAATGATATTTAAAATAAAAGAAGCAAAAAGTAATATTTGATTTTCTTGAGCAGTCTCGATATCAGTGCAGACTGCTCTTTTTTTTAAAAATATTTAGGAGGATTTATGAAAAAAATAATTATGAAATCACTGGCAATGGTATTGATTTTAGTTTTTTTATCTTCAACAATTATTGCACAGACTAAAATTGATACCAAAAAGTATGTTAAGCTAAACGGTTATCTTCTGGGAGGTCCGCCTCCCGGCATGGAAGATGTAGTGGATGAGTTGAATAAAAGACTGAAACAGGATATTAATGCAGAAGTTGAAATCAATCACATTGACTGGGGCGATCTACAGTCAAAATATCCTTTGCTACTTATTTCGGGACAGGACTTTGACTTTATATATACGGCAAACTGGGCTTTCTATTTCCAGCAGGCTGCAAGGGGGGCTTTTTTAGAGATAACGGAAGATATGCTTAAAAACTATATGCCTTTGCATTTTAAAGCACTTCCCAGAGAAGCATATGCTGAAACAAAGGTTAAGGGTAAGATGTATATGATACCGACCTCAACACCGGACAAAAAAATGCCGGTTGCGATTATCCGTGCCGATTTAAGAAAAAAATACAATGTTCCAGAGATTAAAAAATTTTCTGATCTGGAAAAATATTTTGATGTGATCAAAAGGAATGAAAAAGAAATGGTTCCCATGTTACTTGATAAATCTTATGATATAGGACAGCCAATGGGTGCATTAAGAGCCGAGTTCGGTGATTATTATTTCGATGTTCTCTATTCTACAGGGGGCGGAAGCGGCTGCGATTTCGGCCTTGATGATAAATCAAATAAGGTTATATATACTCTTGAAGGGGAGGATTTTGCCAACCAGCTGAAAGCTGCAAAGATCATGAAATCATGGTATGAAAAAGGTTATGTAAACAAGGATGCCTTTTCAAATTCTGTTCAAAGCAAGACATCATTTAACCTCGGAAAATCCGCAATAGGTTTTGGTAATTCACAGAACATTCAGTCAAATATTGCCGAAGCAATTGCCAAAGGATGGGAAGTGGAGATCATACCTCTGTTAAATATAAACGGTCATTATATTGCAGATCCTTATATAAATAATGGTGTTGCACTACCCGCAACCTGTAAAAATCCTGAAAGAACATTGATGTTCCTTGACAGGATAATGCAGGATAAATCTTATGATTATCTGGTTTATTTCGGTATTGAAGGTAAACACTATGTAATTAAAGATGGAAAAATAGATCTTCCTCCGGGACTTACAGCAGATAAAAATCCTTACCCGCCTGATGCTTCAGGATTCTGGTTTACAAACAAAGATCATTTTTTGCCACTGGCTTCGTGGACAAAAGAATATGGAAAATTAAAAAATGATATGAAGAGATATCTAGTGCCCTCTATATTTCAAGTCATTGCATTTGATACAACAAAAATCAAAACTGAACTTGCCACAGTTAATCAGGTTATGGTTCAATATGGAAATCCCATAGGTATCGGTGCTGTAAAGGATGTTGAAGAACAGTACAAGCTTTTGGACCAAAAACTTAAGGCTGCGGGTGTTATGAAAATCAAGGCAGAAATACAAAAGCAGGTTGATGCTTATCTTAAATATCATAAATAATTAAATAATATATTAATCAAATTTGAGCAGTTTGTTTTTACACAGGCTGCTTTTTTTTAAATTTTCTTTAAATTCTTTACTTTTTTATAATTATTTTAGTCAAATTATTATAAATTGTTTACTTTTTCAAAATTTATTTAATTGATATTAGTCTGATTATTTTTTATTTTTTTTACAAATTATAGACATTCTATTAATTTATTTATTATTAAAAACAGGAGTTAAATTTATGAAAAAATCTTTTTTTAAAAATGCATTTGTTTTGATTTTAATATTATTTTTCAGTATGCAGATAATTAATTTATATGCAGCGGATACTCCGCCTGTTAACTTGAGCATTAAAATCGATTCGATTGACAATATCAGTCCTGATTTTATCAAAGGCGTTGATGTTTCAATGTTGAATCAAATTGAAAAAAATAGTGGAAAATTTTACGATACCGACGGTAAAGAAAAGGATTGTTTGGAAATCTTAAAGAATAAAGGGGTAAATTATATCAGACTAAGGCTCTGGAACAATCCAGTATTTTCAAAGGAAATGATAGAAAATCGAAAATTAACCAATGTTAAACCGGGAGATCCGGTTGGCGGAGGGAATTGCGATCTTGCCATGGTAAAAAAGATAAGTAAAAGAGCAAAAGCATTGGGGATGAAGGTTCTACTTGATTTTCATTACAGTGATTTCTGGGCTGATCCGGGAAACCAGATGATTCCTGATGCATGGAAAAAATTAAACGCAAAAAAAATGGCAGTGGCAATTTATGATTATACAAAATCAGTTTTAATTGAGTTAAAAAATGAAAATATCGCACCTGAAATAGTTCAACTTGGCAATGAAGTGAAGAATGGAATCTGCTGGCCGGTAGGGCATTTCCCCTCACAGAAGGTTGCTTTTTTTAATTTATTAAAGAATGCGTCAAAAGCGGTTAAAGATGTTCTTCCTGAAACAAAAGTTATGATACATATACCTGACGGCGGAAACAATCTGGATTCGAGATATTTTTTTGATTATGTTTTTATTAGTTATGATATTATCGGATTATCATATTATCCGTTCTGGGACAAGCCTATAGATTCTTTAATTCAAAATTTAAATGATATAACAGCAAAAACCAAAAAACCGGTTATAGTAGTTGAAACTGCTTATGCTTACACCCTTGAAAATGGAGATAAGCATGATAATATGTTTTCTGAAGATGGACAGAATAGAGGCGGTTATAAAGCTACTGTTCAGGGGCAGGCTTTATGTATGAGAGATATTATGGCTGCAGTTGCACAGGTTCCAAGGGATAGAGGTCTGGGAGTTTTCTACTGGGAACCGGACTGGATACCTGTTGACGGATGCGGCTGGATTACTGGTGAGGGTAATGCATGGGACAATATGGCATGGTGGGATAAAAACGGCAAGCCTCTTGAATCAATCTGGACATATCTGTTGGTTAATGAAAAGAATAAAAAATATAAATATGATCTTGTCTCTGTTCCGGATATAAGCGTTACGACAAATGCAAAGGTCGCACCTGTACTTCCAGATACGGTAAATGCATGGCATACAAGCGACAGTTTAAAACCGGTACAGATTGTATGGGATAAAATCGATCCAAAGGAATATGATAAAGGTGGTGCTGAATTCGTTGTTCAGGGCAGTGTAAAAGATTCAAGTGTTAAAGTTAAAGCCAATGTTTCGGTTTCACTGCTTCAGAACCCGGGTTTTGAACTTGGTGATAAATCAGGCTGGAAATTTGATCCTGCGGACGGTATTAAGGATGAGATGGAAACAAAAGCAGGCAATGTCAGAACAGGCAAGTATGCTTTGGGCTTCTGGGCACCTGCAGGATTTAAATTCAAAGCTTTTCAGACCATTGCAGGTTTAAAGCCGGGTAAATACAGAGTTTCAGTTTGGACAGAAGGAGGCGGAGGTGAATTTGAATATTATTTCTATGCAACAAGCGGTGCAGTGACAAAAAAGAAAGATATAAAAGATACTGTATGGCCCGAATGGCATCAATATGTGATTGAGATCGATGTAGATGCGAGCCAGACTTTGACTATAGGTTTGTACTGCAATGCAGCTGGAGGAAACTGGGGTACTATCGATGATTTTGAACTGGTGCCTATTAAATAAATAAAATTATAACATTCTTAACTCTTACGGCTCCTGATAAAAATCAGGAGCCTAATTATTTTTTCACCATTAGCAATGATTATCGATTTATTGTTTTTTTTAAGAAAATAGTATAAAATATCAAATAATAAAATCAGGAGCTTAAAGATTTATGCCAAATAAATTATTTATTTCAATTTCAATATTATTTATACCAGTATTATTTTTATTTTCAACTGATCTTGATTCTTCAGTAATAGATGCTTTAAATAAAAATAAACTGCTGAAAGTTAAACTGCTTTTAAAAAAAGGTGCAAATATTAATATTCAGGATAACAATGGAAACACCCTGCTGATAAATGCAATTGAAAAAGGATACATTATATTAGCCGGTTATTTAATAAATAACAATGCTGGTCTTGATATAAAAAATAAAAACGGTAAAACTGCAATGGATACAGCCGTTGATAAAAAAAATGATTCGGTCATAGATATGATTAAGGATAGAATTAATATAAATAATGCCAAATCGAAAATCAGTTCTTTAAATGAGTTTGATTTTACCGGAATTGATAACCTTGGTGTATTTGATTTGAAATATAATGGCAAAAAAATAAATATAAAGTTTTTGACCAAATTTATATTTGCAGTTGAAAGAACAGATTTTACAGTTACGGTTGATCAGATTAAATTTTCAGGTGAATTGGTAGTAAAAGGTATTAAACTTGATAAAAACGAGTTAAGATTTATAATTAATAATCATAATTTACAGAGTAAATTTAAAATTGAAGATTGCAATAGCAACATCAATTGCAATAGAAAATTTACTGTAAGTACGAATATTTCAGGTGTTAATTTTGAAGGTGAAATAATTGAGAAAGTATATGATGATAATGTATTGTATCTTTATAATTTGGACAAAGCAGAAAATAAATTGTCCGGAATTAGATATTATGAAAAAAATCAATATTTTTATGATATTAAAATTGATGATAATATTTTTACAGGTAAAAAGTCAAATAAAGGCGAATATATGATAAAAACAGATATTAAAGAAGGTTTTTTATATCTGCTTTTAATCTTTGATATTTATTTTGATTATTTAAATAATCAGAAGGTTGATAATAAAAATCATAGACTATAATTTTTATACTTGTCTTGTAGTTTTTTTATATTTCTATAAATTATTTACTTTTTCAAAAATATTTTAGCCGAATTTTTATAAATTCTTTACCTTTTCAAAATTATTTTAATTGATATTTATTAACATATCCTTTACTTTTTTTTTACAAAACGCATTGTTAAATTTATCAGGGAAAGGAGGTATAAGGGTTTAAAGAAAGCAAATTTAAGAAAAAATATTTAGGAAAATGATAAAAAAAAAGGAGATTAAAATGAAAAAATATATAATTATATTTTTAGTATTATTTGTTGCATTGACGCTTGTCGGTGCAGCAGGAAAATTTAAAGTTAAAGACAACTTTTCAATTGAATGGAAAGATGATACAACACCTGCTAACAGAGATAACAAAGATGATGAACAAGTACTTGACTGGGGCGGCATTGACAACTATTTTCAGTGGGATTCTGAAGCTGATATTTATAAAGGTGACAAATTATATATTAATTTCAGTTTCTGGAATGGATGGGATACATGGTATAATCTAAATCCTAATGAAAAGGATGATCCTACAAAGAATTTAAGTCTTGATATTGAAACTGAATTTAATAATTCTTTAAACTTTAAATTTGGAGAGTTTTATACTTTTACATTAGGTTTCAGACCAGTTGGAAAAGTAAGACTTTTTTCACCTGCGGCTAGTTCAGCTTTTGAATTTCAACATGGTTATTTCGATACTTCATTGGAAAATATTATTAAAATTCCTAAAATTATGGATTTTAATGTTAAAGCTTATTATCGATATAAAATGGGTAGGGAAAAAACTTCTAGAATCGAAGATTGGCCGAATACTTATAATAATAGGGTAACTGGCAATATAGCAATTTTAACCGCTGTTGGAAGTCCCGGTATCTGGACTGGGGATGTATTCAGAGCTTATCATATATGGGATCCTACAGGTGCATGGCAGATGGGATTTAAGAACAACTGCGGTGTTTGGCCTATGTATTCATGGGGTTTCGGCTGGATGTTCAACAGTATTGTACAGATGGATCTCGATTATAGATATGCAAGAGATTGGAATACCGGAGAAAATGGAGAATTCTATCCTGAACAATATAGTGTATTACAAAAAATACATGTAAAAATGTATTTAGGACTAATACAGAACTTATCTAAAATCGCAGGTATAAAAGGATTTGATATCATAGTAAAAGCCGAACAGGCTGTTGATATGGAAATGCCCTATGCAACTGGAACAGAAATGACTAAAAGTATTAATACATTAGGTTATTATGGAATACAATTAGGATGGAATGGATTAAGCTGGGACTTAATGGCTACTTTTTGTACAAGAGATACCTGGGATAAAAGCAGACCATTACAGAAAGATCAACCTGATGCCCCCGGTTCTTGGTATGCTAGTGCAAAAAGAGCTGATTGGCAGAATCCTGCAGCAATGCTGGGTTTTGCTACAAAATTGCAGTTTACCGCAGGGCATTTTACTGTATTCGGTCAGTATATAGGTTATGCTGAAATTAGAAAATCTGATGCTGTTTGGAATACAAAGTCAGGCGATTATGAATCTATCAGAGATGAAAAATGGACTAATTATATTAAACTCGGTTTGGGATTCAGCGGTTTCTAAGTTGATCTTTTACTGATAATTTTTTCATAAAGCTGCTCTTTTTTAGTCGGAGCAGCTTTTTTAATAATAATACTATTTAATTATTAATTGAATATTTTTAGGAATATCTAAAAATCAGATTAATTATAAATGAATATTTGATATAAATTTTGACAAATTTGTATTAATAAACTAAAATTATTAATATATTTCAAAAAAATGTTTTATCAGCTTTTATGAAAAGAATAGTAAATAAAATTATCAAAAACAATTCAACTGATTTTAATGAAATTAAAAAAAGAAAAATTCATATAAAAATATTCAATACAATAATTTTATCAATCTCAATATCAATAATCATATTATCTATAGTTCTCTACGCTTATTTTGAAAAAGTAATTTTAAGCAGGATATTTGAGAGTGAAAAAAACAATCTCTATCAGGCGAGTGTAAGCATAAAGTTTATGCAGGATCTGTCAAAAAATCTGGCAATACAAATATATAATGACTATACTTTGTCAGGTTTACTGTATGTGCCTGAGGAGGATCCTGTTAATTTATATCATGCTTTGACAAGTTTTAAGAAATATCATAATCTTATCTCATATATACATTCGATATATATTTATAATTATAAAAATAATAATTTTTATATTACTTCTCCGGCAAATACAGATATGATACAGAATGCAGATACTTTTTTTGATTATGGAATTTTTGAATATCTCAAAAATTCTAAATATATCAATTCGTTGATACCTTTGCCGAGGATTATCAGGGAACCGGAAGTTATTGATAAAAGATTTAAGGAAAAAGGAGTTTATACCTTCATTTTTAATCTATTGGGTCCTAATGACTATAAAAAGTCTGGAGCAGTTGTTATTAATATATCGGAAAACTGGCTACGTAATATTATTGATTCATTGGATGTAAAATCTGACAATAAAGCATTTATCATAGATAGGGATGACAGGCTGTTAATTAGTTATTCCGACAAAAGGATTTTATCCAAAGCATCAATCTATGATCATTTAAAATCGGTTGTAGATAATGGTACCAAGAAAAATTATCTCACTCTTAAGTTAGGCAGGGAAAAATATTTTATTGTTTTTCATGATATAGAGTCATTTGGCTGGATGCTGATAAAACAGATACCTTATAAAGAGTTAATGGGTTTTGTTACAAATTTAAGGATCAATTTAATTATAATTTCTATTATTCTGCTTGTAATAGGGATACTCACTTCTTATTTATTATCAAAAAGATTATATCTGCCTATTGATAATTTATTGAAGGAATTGAAAATTTTAGAGGATAAAAGAAAAAGCGATTCTTATATATTTAAAAAATATAATCTCAAACAGATATTAGAGCAGTCAAATATGTTAAATGAGTATGAATTAAACGGGATCATCAAAGATTTATCCATTGATTATGAGGAAAATGATTTCATATTTTTATTGCTGATTGAAATTGATAAGTACAAGGAATTCATCAATAACTATTCAAGCTCTGAACAGAATTTGTTAAAACTCGGTATTCTAAATGAAGCGTCAAAAATTATAAATAAGAAGTACTGCTGTGAGGGTATTAATCTTGAAAAAAATCAGGAAGTATTATTAATAAATATCAAGGAAGATGAGAAAAATTTATTTGAAGATAAAATGAAACAGCTTTCAGATGAAATACAAAATCAAATCGAAAAAGCTTTAAATATTTCCTTAACTATTGTAATAAGCCCCAAGATAAACGATGTTAAAAATATTTCTGAAATTTATAAAAAAGTCATAGATATGTCTAAATATAAGTTTTTACTTGGATATAAATCAGTCATTCTTGAAAAAAATATAAATTTTGATCTAAATAAAAATTATACTTATCCGGTCAAAAAGATTGATAAATTTATAGATTCTATTAATCAGGGCAATATAGACAGTCTCTCCTCAGCTTACAATGAAATCATTTCTTATGCAACCGATTATGGTTTAATCAGGTTAAAGTTGACAATAAACGATATTGCAAACCGAATTGCAAAAACAGTTAATATAATTAAAAGTTATAATTACTTTAATGATTCTTTTAAGCTCAATGATTTTTTCTCGAAGATCAATGAATCAGAAACATTAACTGAAATTAATACTTTTTTTAATTTATTTTTTGATGAATTAATGACGGCAGTAAAGAAAAGGAACAAAACAAAAAAACATTCTCTAATTTCGGAAATTTTGGAGACAATAGATAAGGATTATATGGACATCAATTTATCAATTTCATCATTTGCTGATAAATATAATTTATCGGCAGCATATCTCGGCAGGCTTTTTTATAAATTTAACGGGATTTCCATGTCGGAGTATATTAATAAAGTAAGAATAAACAAGGCAAAAGAATTTCTTGAAAATAATAAGTTTTCTATTTTTGAGATAATGAAAATGGTAGGTTTTACCAATAAAACACATTTTTATAATATGTTCAAAAAGTATAATACTGTTACACCTAATGAATACAGGCATAATATAAATAATTGATATTTTAATGTATATTTATTAAATATCATCTTAATTTTATTTCAATGAAAATAATTAGACATACTTTTATAATTTTTTTAATTAATTAAAATTAATTTAACTTAAATAGTATAAAAATTTTACTTTTTTCAAATTTATTTAATTGATTTTTAAATCCATCAATGGAATATTTGTAGCATATTAATATTATTAAATATTTTATATTTTATGTTTTAAAAATAGGCGTTGCCTGATATGTGAGGTATGTCGGGAAAATGATGGTCTCATTAACAAGGGGCTTAAGCCCCTTGTTAATTTGATTTCCAAGGAGTTAAAAATTGGACAAATTTATTTTAAACATAATTCACAGACCGGAGTTAGTGCCGGAATACCTTGAAAAGACTGCAGCAAGAGGCAGGGTTGAGGATGTGAGCAGGGAAAATGTAATAACAGAATCCCTTGATATTTTTAAATTACAACAGAAGACAGCTCATGATTATGGTTTTAAGACTACAATACAGATGACTTATTCGAGTCTGTTAAATGAAGAGGCAATAGAACTTGCAAAAAATGACAGCAGAAAATTCGGTGATGAGATCGGTTTGACTTTTGTAGGGCTTACATGCAGGGATTTCAGGGAACGATTTAAAACAAAAGAGCTTGCTATCTGGCTGTTTTCCATGGAGGATAAAAAAAAGATTGTTGACTTTATGTTTGAAAGGTTTAAGAAAGCATTCGGTTTTTATCCTCTGTCAATCGGCGCTTATTATATGGATGCCGAACTTGTGTCATATATTAAAAAGAAATATCCGGATGTGTTATGTGCAGTGGCTACATGCTGGGAAGAGGGCCCCAAGGCATACAGAAATGCAAATAATTCATGGTACACATTTTTAGACGGAGGACCTTTCAATCCGTGGATACCGTCCAAATTTAATATACATTGTCCCGCAACGGATAAAAAAGATGACATAGGCATAGTTGCAATCCCTCATTTGTCACGGGATTTGATTGCTGTATTTGACGGGCCTGGTTCTTTTTTCGGTACTCATCCTCAAAATATACTCAGGGGGCTTATATATAAAAATGATGAACTGCCCTATTTGTACAACATGATAGACCAGTATAAATCTTTAAAAAAATATAACAGAGGATATTCATATAATATGGTTTTTGTCGGACCTGGATGGATGAGCAAGACCGGACGCTGGGAAGCAAGATATGAACTTTTAGTAAAAAGTTATCAGGATTGTATGTCATATTATTCAAAGCTTAAAAAAAACAGTGAGATAGAAGATCAGACAATGTCAGAGTTTTCCAGATGGTTCAGGGCAAATAAAAGTTACACTGAACCATGCTGCGCTCTTTGGCAGGATATATTGTACGGATCTGAAAAACAGGTTTTCTGGTATGTGGATCCTTATATCAGGACCGCTATCGATATGAATCAGGGAGGAGCGATCATTGATTTACGCCCATATGCATCCAAACTTGTCAGACCTGTAGGAGCAGGTACAAAATACTTAGAGGATGCTTCATATCCATTTATTATTCAATCATTTTATAGAGCGGGGTATTTTACACATTATGCAGGCGAAGGTTCAATAAAGAGTTGTAAGGTCAGCTATTTTGAGGAAGAGATTGATCTTTGTGCCTGCAGAACAAAAGCACATTTTTATGATGACGGGAACAAAAGGATCTTACAACTTGATCCTGTTGAAATAGAATTTAATGACTTAAAAGTCAAAGTTATTTCAACCTTTGTCTTTAATGAGGGTGAAGGAATCATATTAATTAAACGAAAAATAACAGAAATGTCAAAACCTGATGCAGATGTTCTGATAAATGAATATTTTACAGGATGTTACGGGACAACTGAGTATCCGGAAGATCTGACAGGTATGGTTTTAAAATGCATAAATAAGAACAATGATACTGAAAAACAGATAAATTACCAGTATAAATGCAGAGAGGAAGAAATACAAAATGCCTGTTCGATACAGGCAGTAATTCCTCAGATTAAGACAAAAATTTCATTAAATTCAATTAATGATGAAACAAAAGGGTACATAAAGGAAGGGTATGTTTTTTCTCCTATGTTCACTTTAGGTTTAAAGAAAAATATTAAATTAAATGAGGAGTTTCAAACATGTCTCAAGGTAGAAAAGGCAGACTGAATTACAGGTGTCCTATCTGTTTTATAAGAGAGATAGATATGGATATGCTCTATGATAAAGAAAAGGATGAATATTACTGTATTCGATGTCCGTATATCGGCAAAGAAAAAGAGATTTTAGAATTGAACGAGAAGAATAAATTCAGATATAAATCAGGATTTAAAAGATTAAATATTTTCAATTGATTAATGGATATTAAAATTTTTTTATTATATAATTATATTATTGTTGGATAATATTGAATCTTTATAAATTTTATCATTAAATTGGATTTATCTAAATATGGAGTTATATATGATCAGAACAAAAAAGAGATCAGTTTTTATCAAATTTATATTTTTAGTTTTTTTATTCTGTATCTTTCTATCTGTATGTAAAAAAGAGGTAAAAATTTTAAATAAAAATGAAGAGAAAGTAGAACTTAATATGTGGCTTGTCGGGGATACAGTTCCGGATTATGATCTTATGCTTGAAGAATTGAATAAGATAATGCTGGAGGATATAAATGCAACCATTAAAGTGAACTTTACAACATGGATCGATTGGAGGTCAAAGTTAAGACTGGCTTTATCTTCAGGTGAAAAAATTGATCTGATACACATGGCGCCATGGAGCATTTATGATGAACAGGCAAAGCTCGGAGCATTTATGCCGCTTGAGGGAATAGCGCCAGTTTATGCGCCAAAAACATGGGAAAGTTATTCGGAAAATGTTCTAAATTCCGCAAAAGTGAATGGTCATGTTTTTATGCTCCCCTTCAGATACGTTGATCCTGAAGGCAACGGTTTTCTATACCGTTTGGACCTTGCCGAAAAATACGGGATCGGAAAAATAAAAGGAATAGATGATCTTGAAAGATACATGAAAGTTGTAAAAGATAAAGAAGGCATAATCCCCTATAATGCGGGGGGATTTGACAATCAGGTAATGAGTGAATCATTTGCAATATGGATGAATTTTTGGCCTGATTCACCGGATGAGATACTTGTTCAGGGTCAAATGAGCTATTTTAAAGTTTTTCAGAATGATCCTGAAAAACCGTTTGTAATATTTGAACATAAGGCATTCAAGGAAGCACTTAAATATGCAAGAAGATTTTATTTGGCAGGCTACTGGCCGGAAAATGTTTTAGCAAATAAAAAAGACTCAAGAGAAGCAATTTTGAACGGTACAAGTGCAATTACAAACTTGAATCCCATAAATGCAAATGAAGAATATAAGCGCATCATGGCAAAAAACCCTCTTTGGAAACTAGACTGGTTTTCTCCGTACCAAAAACTCACTCACCCGCCAAAAAGCCCTGCAAATAATAACGGTATGTCAATACCTGTTTCTTCAAAGAATCCGGAAAGGGCCTTAATGCTTCTAGAAAAACTCCATCAAGATCAAAGGTACCATGATTTGACTACATACGGGATCCGAGGTAAGCATTGGGATCTTGACAGTAATCAAGATATCATATTGCCTGAAGGAGTATCTGCAGACACAACAGGTTTTCCATGGGACAGACCCTGTCCATGGGGCTGGAGAGAAAAAGAGCTTTACAGGGTGGAACCGACAAAATTAAAGTCAACCTGGCAGGTTATAAGAGACTGGATTTTATATGTTTATAAAAACGGCAGCGAAAAGCAGTTCGGTGATTTTAAATTTGATAAAACTGCTGTAGAAGCTGAACTTGCTGCCATTGACAGCGTAAAAACACAATATGTTGATCCTTTGTTGTGGGGCATGATAGCTGATCCTGAGAAAGGTTATTTAGAAATGATGAATAAAATGAATCAGGCGGGGCTTCAAAAGGTTAAATCGGAATTCAACGAGCAGTGGAAACAATATTTAAAAAATAAAAAGAAATAAATAATGGAAAAAATTCTTTATGATAGAAAAATGTAAACTGGAATTAATCGGGGCCGATATTTCGACTCTGGACCAAATTGAGGATTTCGGAGGTAAATTTTATCACAACGGAACAGAGATTGACTTAATGGAAATCCTGAAAAATTACGGTTTCAATACTTTCAGACTTAAGATTTGGAATAATCCTGGTCCTCCTCTTTCATATCCTGAAGGTTATAACAATGAAAATCATGTTATTAAAATGGCAGAGCGGATAAAAAAAATGAACATGAAATTCCTTCTGGATTTTCATTACAGTGACTTCTGGGCTGATCCGCAGAAACAGTATAAACCAAATGACTGGCTTGATCTTAGATTTGATCAATTGAAAGAAAAGGTTTATGAGTATACAAAAGATGTAATTACAGCCCTTGATAAAAAAAATCTGCTTCCCGATATAGTTCAGATCGGAAATGAAATTGATAATGGTTTGTTGTGGGATGACGGTAAAATTGATGGTACGGTTAAGCAATGGGACAGGTTTTGTCAGTTGATAAAAAGCGGTATAACTGCTGTTCATGACAGTGTTTCAAAAAAAAACAAAATAAAAGTAATGATTCATAGAGGCGACAGTTGTAATAATAAGTCGTCAAGAGATTTTTTTGATAATTTATTATTCAAAAACGTTGATTTTGATATTATCGGCTTTTCATTTTATCCGAAATGGTCAACAGGATTTAATGATCTGCAAAATAATTTGAATGATATGGCTTTAAGATATAAAAAAGATATTATTATAGCTGAAACTGCTTTTGGCTGGACAGAGGAAAATAAGGATATATATTTAATAAAGGCTGATGATGCCAAACACATCAATATCCCATTTTCGGTTGAAGGACAGAAGGACTTTTTAAGACGACTTGTAAATATTGTTAAAAAAATACCGGATGGAAGAGGAAAAGGAATATTTTACTGGGAACCGGGTTTTATACAGGTTGACGGAGTTGGCTGGAAATACGGTGAGGGTAATGAATGGTGCAATATGCTGTTGTTTGATTTTAAAGGCAATGCACTTGATTCATTAGAGGTATTTTCTGAATTTTAAATAATAAACATGATTATTGAAAAACAATAAATTGGAATTTTAAATGCTTCTTAAGTTTGATTAATTTAAATCAAAAATAATTTATAAAAAGAGAGAATAAATATGGAAAAAATTACAAAAGGCCATTTTACTCTTCCTGCACAGGCTAACTTGGAAGAAGAGGTTAAAATGCTTGCAAAAAGATGGGGAGTTGACACAATCAGAGACAGCGACGGAACAACATTGTCTCAGGATATTCTCTCACTTGGACTTACTGTTTATTCAACTCTATGTTTAATAAGATCAGATCAACAATGGATAAAAGATCACATGGACATGTGTCAGCAGAAATATTTGATATCATTTCCGATAACAGCCGAATCTTCTGAATTAAAAATAAAAATTTTAAAAGGGTACAGCCATGAACAGTTTAAAATTGACATCAAACATTCTCCTAAAAAATACTGGGAGGTAAATGATCGTACAAGCGGAAAAACTGTATCTGCTAGAGACTGGGAATTTAATGAAAAAAGTTGTGAATTAGTCATAAAAAAAGCCAATAAATGGCATGTTTATACTGTATCTTTTCTGGTTCATCAGATATGGGAATCCACATCTATGTACAATTACATAACAAATAAATGGACAGGCGAACATCAAGCAGGCATTGACCCGAGGCAGCCTGAAGCTTATAAGCATATAATCGAGTATTATAAAAAATGGCTTATGGAACATCTTGATTCCGATTATGTCCGTTTTACTTCAATCGCCTATCAGTTTCCATTGATTAAAAATGAAGAGAGAAAAAATGTTTTTCTAGACTGGAGCGGCTTCCATGATTGTACAAGTGCTTTTGCACTTGATGAATTTGAAAAAGAATACGGCTACAGACTGCTGCCCGAACATCTTGTTGATGCAGGCTATATGAATGCTACTTATACAGTTCCAAAGAAAGAATATCTGGACTGGATCGATTTTACAATGAAGTTTATAAGAGGTTTTTCAAAAGAACTTGTTGATATTACACATAAAAATGGTAAGAAGGCTTTTTTATTCTTCTGCGATCACTGGATAGGGACAGAGCCATACAGAGAGGGATTTGAAGATATGAAATTTGACGGGATTGTTGGACCTTGTTTAAGCGCCATTGAATTAAGAAGGATAGCTGAAGTACCGGGTGATTCGATAAAAGAAGTGAGGCTATATCCATATTTTTTTGAAGTGAACCTTCAGGATGAGCCTGTTTTTAAAGATAACGGGGATCCAGTGGCAGAGTGTAAAAAATGGTGGAAAAAAATCAGGAGAGGACTTTTAAGAAGATGCGTTGACAGAATAGGTTTTGGCGGATATCTTGAGCTTGCTGTTAAATATCCAAAATTTATTGATTATGTTGAAAAACTGGCTGATGAATTCAGGGAAGTATTGCATAATACAAAAAAAAGTATACCATATTCAAGCTTTAAAGGCAAACTTGCAATTTTAAATGCATGGGGCAGATCGAGGACATGGATACAGCAGGAAAACTGGCCTTACGGCTGTGTTGCTGAGATTCTGGCGGGACTCCCTGTTGAACTTGAATTCATTAATTTTGATGATATAAGAAAAGGAATTTCCATGGATATTAAAGTCATTTTAAACTGGGGCAATGCTTATACTTCATGGAGCGGAGGAGATCATTGGACAGATACTAAAGTGGTTGAAAACATAAGGGAATTTGTAGCAAACGGCGGAGGATTTATCGGTATAAACGAGCCTACTGCCTTTGAATATCAGGGTAGATTTTTTCAGTTGTTTGATGTATTGGGCGTTCAAAAAGAAACAGGTTTAACATTGGCATGGAGTAAAAATATAAAACCCCAAATAAATAATAAACATTTTATACTTGAAGATATAAAGAATGATTTCAGCTTTAAATTCATAACTCCTTCAATATATTTTTCAAAACAATCGGCAGAGCTTTTGAGTGGAACTTTTGATAATGTTCTTCTTTCGGCAAATAGTTTCGGAAAAGGGAGAAGCGTATATTTTGCCGGATATAATTTTGATTATGACAATATCAGAATGATGCTGAGAGCTGTATATTGGGCAGCAGGTCAGGAAAGCAGTATGAAAAAATGGTTTTCCTCGAACGAAAAAACCGATTGCGCTTATTATCCTGAAACAAAAAGAATTGCTGTAATGAATAATGATTATGATGCAGAGGATACGGTGATCTATAATGAGTCGGGAAAACAGACAAAAATAGAGCTGGATTCTCTTGAGATCAAATGGTTTGATCTTGATGAAATTAATAATTTATGCAAGTAGGATGATTTGATGATAACTAAAAAGATTCCAAAAATTTTATTTGGTGCGGACTATTTTCCTGAACAATGGACAGAGGAAGTATGGCAGGATGATATCAGACTGATGAAAAAAGCAAATGTAAATTTAGTAAGTATTGCTATTTTTTCTTGGGCTCTTTTGCAAAGGGATGAAAATACTTATACATTTGAATGGCTTGATAAAATCATGGATCTTCTGGCTGAAAATGATATATATGTGTGCCTTGCAACGAGTTCGGCAGCTCAGCCTGTCTGGATGACAAAAAAATATGATGATATACTACCTGTATTGGAATCCGGATTAAAATTGAATATCGGTTCACGCCAGACATATTGTCCCAACAGTCCCAGTTACTTAAAGTTCAGCAGACTTTTGACAGAAAAATTTGCATTAAGATATAAAGATCATAAGGCTCTTGCCTTATGGCATATAAATAATGAATATGCTCAGAAGACAAAGGCGTGTTTTTGCTCAACATGTGAAACTAAATTTATTAAATGGTGCAGAGAAAAATATCAGACAATTGAAAATTTAAATAAAGCCTGGGGGACAGAGCTCTGGGGAGAATATTATTTTGACTGGGAAGATATCAATGCTCCGAAAACCTCAAGCGGTCCCAGAAATTCATCTAAATTAATGGATTATAAAAGATTTATAAGTGAAAGTTTCTTAAGATGTTATTTAAACGAATATGATGTTATTAAAAAAATAACCCCGGATATTCCGGTAACAACAAACTTTGAGGGCGATTTTAAGAATTTCGATCATTCGAGTTTTAAGGATTATCTTGATGTTGTCTCATGGAACTGCTACCCTAACCCCAGTGACCCTTATGCTCAATGGCGGGTTGCTTTAAGACATGCCATGATGCGGGGATTAAAAAAGAAACCTTTTATGCTGATGGAACAGGCGCCTTCACAGGTGGACTGGTATCCTGTTAATGTAGCAAAAAGACCCGGTGTTATGAGATTGTTCAGCTATCATGCAATTGCACATGGTTCTGATTCTGTAATGTTTTTCCAATGGAGAGCGCAAAAAAAAGGAGTTGAGAAATATCACAGCGGAATGGTGCCTCATTACGGAGATGAGTCAAGAGTATTCAAAGAAATTATGGAACTTGGAAAAGAACTTGAAAAGATCAAGGAAATCATCGGCTCTGATAACAATGCAAAAGCAGCAATTTTAATGGATAATGACAGCTGGTGGGCAATTGAAACACCGTACGGATCCGGTGTTCGATCATTTGACAATTCAGTTTTTTGGGCAAACTTCACTCAGCCTTTTCCCAGCATATGCATCGGTTATTTTGCTGAAATCGAATATTATTTTAACTCATTGTACAATTTAAATGTGGCATGCGATATTGTTTTTTTTAATTCTGATTTAACTGATTATAAAATAATAATTGCTCCCATGCTTCATGTTATTAAACCGAATTATAAAGAAAAATTGGAAAACTATGTCAATAATGGCGGGATATTAATTTTAACATATTTTTCCGGAGTCCTTAATGAGGATTCAACAGTGTTTTTGGGGGGGTATCCGGGACCATTAAAGGATTTGATGGGTATAAAGATCGAAGAATTTGACCCGTTGATGCCTGATGATAAAAATTATATTGTTATTAAGGAAAAAAAAGATTTGAAGCTAAGACAGGAGTATTCCTGTACATTATGGGCAGAAGTGGTTCATGCAGTAACTGCAAAGGAAATAGCGGTATATAAAAATGATTTTTATGCAGATTTACCGTGCATTACTGAAAACAAATTTGGTAAAGGGAAAGCATACTATATTTCAACAAGACCTGATGAATCATTCATGAATGACTTTTTTAAGAGTTTATGCAATGAAGCATGTTTGCTTCAGCCGTTTTCAACTCCAGATAAAGTGGAAGTATTCTTAAGAATAAAGAGAGGCAAGGAATATTATTTTATACTTAATTTTAATGATATGAGCTTAGAGTTTGAATTTTTTAAGGAAAATTTCATTGATTTATTATCCGGTAAATTGTTTAGCGGAAAAATCAAAATTGATAAAAAAGATGTTTTAGTTTTAGTAAAAAATTAAAACTATTCACTGCAAGCTTCGATATTTTTCATTCCAAATAAAAAAGAGAGGAATCAACATGAAAAAAAGAATTTTAATGTTTTCATTTTTTTTATTTTTCTTTTTGATAATTAATTTTTTTTATGCTGATATTCAAAAAAATGATAACAGATTAAATAAGAGTCATACTGAAAATTATATAGAACTCCCTTTTGGAGCTGACATATCCGAGGGAAAATATGCACAGGACAAAGGTGTTAAATACAAGGATTTGGACGGAAAAGTAAAGCATTATCTTGATATTTTAAAAGATCATGGGTTCAGCTGGATCAGAATAAGAATACTGGTTGATCCGCCATCTAACTCAGGGCTTTATCAGACCACTGGATATGTAAAGAGTGTAATCAAAGAGGCAAAATCAAGGAATTTAAAAGTTTTACTGGTATTTTTTTATTCCGATGACTGGTGTGACCCGGGAAAGAACTTTAAGCCTTCAAATTGGCCTTTGAACCAATCAAAACTGGAAGAGATGCTTTATAATTACACATGTGAAACAATTAAAGAAATCGGTGCAGAAAATATCGATATGGTTTCAATCGGAAATGAGATTGACAATGAAATGTGTTCTAAATTTGGCTCTAATCAGGTAAAATTGATCGTAAAAGGTTATGATGCAGTAAAGTCAGTCTCTGCTTCTATTCCTGTGGGCATTCATTCTGCGGAAGGATCATGGTCATGGTTTAGAGATATGAAAAAGGCTGGTGCTAAATTTGATGTCTGTTTCATTTCTCATTATTTAATGTGGCATGGAAGCATTGAAACTCTGGGCTACAGGATAAAGAGTTTTGAAAATACAGGCTATAAGGTATGGATTATTGAAACAGCAGCTTACTGGAAGGAGAGTGATGCAGGGAGGTTTACTCATGATTACCCCCAGGACCAGGAGGGACAGCTGAAATTTATGAAAGATATTAAGAGAAAAGCTTCAAGCTACCCATCGTGCGCAGGAATAATGTATTGGGGAGCGGTATGGAGTCAGAGCACTGTTGGCGTAAAATGGCTTAAAGCAAACTGGAATGACGATGATGCATCATGCAGATCTCTTTTTGACGATAATGCAAAAGCCACTTTAGGTATTAAAGGCTGGGAAAAAGAATGAATGTATTCAAGAATTATACAATTACAATAGATTCAAAGAATCATAAAAAAATAATAAAAAACTGTTTCGGATATCTCGGCGGCAAAGATAAAGAAGGAAATACAATTAATCTTAATAATGTTTATTATGAAAAAAACAGCAAACCCTGGTTTCCTCTAATGGGGGAATTTCATTTTTCAAGATGTGATCATAAGTTCTGGAAAGATTTTTTATTAAAGATGAAAACATGCGGATTGACGATAGTGGCGACAAATATTTTTTGGATTTTTCATGAAGAAAATGAAGGTGAATGGAACTGGAAAAAGGACAATGACCTGAAAGCTTTTACCAGATTATGTTGTGATTTAGGTTTATATGTTTTTTTACGAGTCGGTCCATGGGGACATGGTGAAGTAAGAAACGGGGGATTTCCTTATTGGCTTATTAAAAAGTGCAATAGAGTAAGAGAAAATAATCCTGAATATTTAAAATATGTTGCGATATTTTACAGAGAGATATATGAACAGATAAAAGGACAATTTTTTAAGGATAACGGACCTGTTATCGGAGTTCAAATTGAAAATGAATACGGTCACTGCGGCGGTGCCGAAGGTTCAATTGATCATTTATTGACATTAAAAAAACTTATTCTTGATATTGGTTATGATGTTCCCCTATATACAATAACAGGCTGGGGGGGTGCCAAAATTCCTGATGAAGAATTGCTTCCTGTTCTTTCAAATTATTCTACGCATCCCTGGGCAGAAAGTACATTTAAACTTCCCTTGTTTGTTGAGTTTTTATTCAGAAAAGCTTCCGGAGATGTAATTAATTATACAAGTCCCACAGCTCACAGACTGATTAAATCAGCTTTTGATCCAGAAAAATATCCTTTTACTATGTGTGAAATGGGCGGCGGAATATGCTTGACATATTCAAGAAGACCGTTACTAAAACCTAAAGATGTATCTTCAAATATTTTTGTTCAGCTGGGAAGCGGTGCGGTATTTCTTGGATATTATATGTTCAGCGGAGGTATCAATCCAAAAGGTAAAAATGGCTATTTAAATGAATCTAAAGAAGCAGGGGAATGGACTACTGTTCCAAAACTATCTTATGACTTTCAGGCACCTGTGAGAATGTACGGCCAAATTTCTGATTCATACAGATATATAAAAATACTTCATTATTTTATAAATGATTATTCAGAAACACTTGCAACGATGCAGACAACTTTTCCTGATATTTTTCCTGATACTCCTTATGATACAAAAACATTAAGATATGCAGTGAGAAGTTGTGATTACAGCGGATTTGTTTTCTTTAATAATTATCAGCGTGAATATAAAATGGAAGATATAAATGCCGATTTAACTGTTAATATAAATAAAAAGGCTATAAATTTCGGAAAATTTACATTAAAAAAAGACAGCTATTTTTTTTGGCCTTTTAATCTGGAACTCGATGATATAGTTTTAATATTTGCCAAAGCTCAGCCTCTCTGCATTTTAAATAATAATGATATTAAAACTTATATATTTTTAAAATGCATTGATATTTTACCGGTTTTTTACTTTAAAAAAGATTCCATTGTAACAATAGAAGCAAAATATGGTAAATTTGTAATAAATAAAAGTGAGATTATTTATCAATGCAATCAAGATACGGATGATTTAATTCAAATAAAATCAAAAACTGATAAATCAATCGAGATATTGTTATTAAAAAATGAGCATGAATTAAAAGTCTGGAAATTTAATGATTTAACTGAACAACGGTTGATTATAACGGATTCAGATTTAGTTTTTGAGAACAACAGAATCATAAGCACAGATAGAAAAGCTGAACAGAATTTTTTGATATATCCGAATAAAGATATAAATTTTTTTTATAACAATAAAATGTTGGCACATGAGAAAAAATTGTTTTATTCCAGGATAAAAATTCATAAGGATAAAATCAATAAAATAAAATTTGATCAAAAAAAAAATAAAAATGGCAAAGATAAAAACAGCTGGTCAATTAAATTCCAAAAGGATCTATTTAATAATATGTATTATGCAAATGAAATTTATTTAAGACTCCATTTGGAATGCAATACTGCTGAAGTTTATATTGATGAAAAATTAATAATCGATTATTTTTTTAATGGAGAAGTTCTGGAAGTCGGACTGAAGCGCTACAGAGAGGTCTTAGAAAAAAAAAGAGAAATTGTTGTAGAATTAATTCCGTTAACAAAAGAAGATGATATATGTTTTGACATTAAGCCCCATTTTATTAATGGAATAGCCTGCAGGATAAAAAAAGTCGAAATTGAACCTGAGTATATGGTTGAAATAATTTCCAAATAATTAAATAATGCATGATCTTTAAAATAAAAAAAAATAAGTCAATATTTTATATAATATGGTTATTTTTTATATATTAAAGCAGCCAAATAGTTTTTAAATATTTTAACAAATTATTTACTTTTTTATAATTTTTTAATATAAATATGTACAAATTCTTTACTTTTTCTAAATTATTTTAATTGAATTCTTTAAAACCTTTAACTATAATTTTTTTAAAATAACTTAAATGTTAAATTAATCAAGAAAAAAGGAGTAGGAGAATGAAAAAACTTTTTATTGTTTTATTGGTGATTATTACGTTTGTTTCATTATCAATTTTTTTCAACTGTAATCCTTTTGATGACGGGGCACAGAACATCAATTCATCAGATTTAGATGTTTTGGATAATACTGATCTTATCAGAGCAAGCAATGGTGATACATGCATCGCTATCTTAAAAAGCTACGGTGTCAGCAGATTAAGACTTAGGAACTGGACAAGAAGCGGATGGTGTGATACCAGTCACAATCAGGAATTGGCAAACAGATGGGGCGGCTGTTCATTGCTCTCAGTTCATTTCAGTGATTCATGGGCAGATCCAGGCAAACAGACTATACCGTCAGGTTGGCCAACTGATTATAATAGTTTGAGATCAAAAGTAACTTCGTATATGCAGTCAACGATCAGCGCCGGTGTAAAACAGATTGGAAATGAAACAAACAATGGTTTATTATGGCCTGTCGGAAAAGCAGATACAAATCCTTCACAATATGCAGGTTTGGTTGCAGCAGGTAAAGCAGGAGGAGGCTCTCTGGTTCATATTTCCAATGGTCAGGATTATTCATTGCATTCATGGAATTTCGGAATCTTAAGTTCTAATGGTGTAAGTGTAAGTAAAGGTATGTCAATATACGGAACAGGGAACTTAAGTGCAGCTCAAAGCACTGCCAGCAGAATGGGCGGAGGTTATACAGTTTGTGAAATCGGATGTGAGCGATTTGCATCAGGTGCAGCTTCTTTTATCAATGGAGCAAAAAGTATAGGAACTGTATATTACTGGGAGCCAGAGGCGCAAGGATATCAGGGTTATACCTGGGATGCATGCGATCCGGCAACACATAAATTCACCGATGCTATTACATCAGGCAGACCGCATGGAGCAGATATATCATGGCTATTAGAAATGGAAGCAGCTGGATATACATGGTCTTACTAATTATTTCCCTTGTAGCTAATGCTATTTAATACTGGATTACAACAGTTCAAAGTGTTAAGGTCAATTAATGTTAATATTAGTTGACCTTTTTTTATTTATATTGTTATTGTTCTTTTACGAAGAATTAACTTACAATATGATTATTTTAAGTATTTTATAGGTTTAATAAAATGAATAGGAAAATTCATAAATATTTGTTAACAACTCTTCACTATTATTAAAAATTGCATACTCTCTTTTTTCCAAAATATTGCCCAATGAATCAACTTTATAGGTGATTTTAATCCTCGGGCGTGAGTCCCCTGGGCTGTCTATAACCTGTTCAGTCATTATTCCTTTATCATTATAAAGGGTCTGGTGTTCATAAAGGAGTTCATCACCGACTCTACCTCCGTATCTTGCCCATTTTATTAGTCTGCCTTCTTTATCATAAAAATTTATTGTTTTTTTGTTTATACCTGCACCCGGACTTCTGTCGTACTCTATTTTTGTTTCTTTTATCATGTTGTTATCAATATCATACTCATTGTAAATTTCAAACTCAAGATAATCCTGGGATGTATATGAGGTTTTTTTTATCTGATTGCCCCTGATGTCATATTTAAAAATCCATGTATAAAAAGCTGAAGTGCTTTTTATCAAAAATCCTTTATCATCATATATGTTTTTATATATGCAGGTTTTAGGACGTGTACCATAAGCTTGTATATATAATTTTGATTCATAACCTCTGCTGTCATAATTATGCAGTTCTTTAATTTCGAGTTTTGTTTTGAATTTATCCTTATATTTATATCTGCTTAATATTACTCCGTATCTGTTGTTTTTTGTGATCTCTCTGAAATTAAATTCTCCGCTGGGTTTATAACGCATTGTATCTTCCTCGATAAGTGCATTTGTTTCATAATGATATTTCATCCTGACATAAGTAATTAGCATATCTTTTGAATATTCTTTCATTTCTATAACATTTCCCTTTTCATCATATATCCATGCAGTATTTACAGCTAAATTAACATTGTAATTATCTTCCCTGATCTTAATGCCTTTATCATTATATGCATATTTTACATTTTCTATCAATCTGCCTTGAGCATTATAAGATTTCACTTCCAGCAATTTACCTTCTTGATCATATTCATAAAATCCTTGTGCTGTTTTTTCACCGTTTATATTAATATCACCGGCATCCAGAATATTTCCGTTTTCATCAAAATTTACCAACTGTTTTCTGTAAAATCTTTTTTGAAGTTTACCGCTTTCATTTATAATTTTATATTCCGCTCTGGTAAATTGTTTTACTCTTCCTTTGATGTCATAGTCCTTCCATGTTACCTTATCCACTATTTCTGTTTTTTGATATGTATCTTTCTTTAACAGCTGCCTTTTTGTCATGGGACTTTCATTGTAATTGGTACAGCATAAATAGCTACAAAAAAGTATAATTACAATAATATTAAATTTTTTCATTTAAGAGATGCTCCTTAGAATAATAATTATTTAAATTATTATCAGGATAATTATTTATTAATAGTTTATAACATGTCTTTATAAAAAATAAAAAATAATTTAATTAAAAAAATATAAAAACTTTACTTTTTTAAAATTTATTTAATTGATTTTTCAATATCAATTGAATATTAATAAAAAAGATTATTTTTTTATAAAAAAAAGCAAATTTACAGATGAAGATTTCATTTTTCAAAAATATTGGCATAAAAGATACTGATTCAAAAAATTTCTGGATTCCGATAATTTTATTTGTCTTTTCTTTTTTAATTCGTATTATTATTTTGATTGGTTTTTCAAAATCTCCATCCTTTAATGTACCGATTATTGATGAGGCAAATTATAATGAATTAGCACGTGCATTGGCCTCAGGTGAAAAAATGGACAGATCTTTCTTTTGGCAGCCTTTTTTTTATCCTTTTTTTTTGAGTATAGTTTATTTTTTTACTGATTCTTCAATTTTGGTTGCAAAGGTCGTACAGATTTTAGTCGGTTCACTGACCTCTTTACTAATCTACTTTTTGGCAAAAGAAGTATTTGACAGAAAAGCAGGAATAATAGCAGGCATAACAGCATCTTTATATGCTCCGATGATTTTGTTTGAAACTTTATTATTATCAGAAGGATGGGCAGTATTTTTTTCAGCATTACTGCTTTTTTTAATATTAAAAGTCAGAAAATCTAAAAATCTGCTTTTAATTTTTTTATTAGGTATTATTTCAGGGCTTAGTATTATTGCAAGACCGACTTTTTTGCTTTTTATTATTGTTGCCTTATGCTGGCTGATATTTGATTTTTTTCTTGGAAAAATGCCTGTTAAATTAATTATTTATAACGGGCTTGTTTTATTGACCGGGCTTTTTATAATTTTATTTCCTGTTTCACTTAAGAATTTTACGCTGACCGACAACTTTACTTTTTTGCCGCATTCCGGGCCAATTAATTTATTTATAGGCAATAATCCTGATGCGGATAAGACAATACAATTAAGGCCCGGTACCGACTGGGATAACATGGTGTCCATGGCTAAAATTAATGGCGCTGAAACATTGCAGGAAGAACAGCGCTACTATTTAAAATTTTTTTTTAATTACATGCTGAGTGATCCGATAGGTTTTATTATAGGAATTTTTAATAAAACTCTTCAGTTTTTTTCATCAAGAGAAATTCCCAGAACAACTGATTTATATATATTCAGGAAGTACTCTTTTGTTTTTTCAATTCTTGTATGGAACATTGGTAATTTCGGTTTTCCGTTTGGACTTTTATTGCCTTTGGCACTAATCGGGATTTTTTATAATCACAAGAAAATTCCTGTTTATTTTTACTTTTTACTTCTAACATATTCCTTGTCAATTATAGCAGTTTTTGTTTCTTCGCGGCTTCGGTTGCCGATAATCCCAGCTATAATTGTAATTGCATCTGCCGGAACAGTCACTTTTTACGAAAACATTAAAAATCAGATACAAAATAAAAAATGGCAGAAAATCATAATTGCGACTGTTTTGATAATTACACTTGCTATGTCTGTATCTATTCCTGGTCCTTTTGCTACGGAAAAACATAACTATGAATCCGAAATGCTGACAATTGTGGCAACTTCTTGTCTGGGCAAGGGCAATGTAAAAGATTCGATAAAATATTTAAATGAAGCATTAAAAATAAATCCTAAAAATAAAATCGCATATCGCGTTTTCGGATTAATCTATCTGATTCATGATGATTTTAGAGAGGCAGAGGAGTTCTTTAAGAAAGCAATTTCACTGGACAATGAATATGCTGAAGCATACTATGATTACGGTAATTTATATTATATGCTTGGAAATTATGATGAGGCATTGATAAAATTTAAAAAAACAATTGAATTATCTCCGTACTTTTTTGAAGCAGAGATTAATATAGGCAGTATATTTTTTTTAAAAAGAAATTTTAATGAAGCGATTTTTCATTTTGAAAAAGCACTTAAGATAAAACCTGAAAATGTTATTGCCCATAAAAAAGCAGGAGATGCATTTATGGAAATTGGAAATTTTGAGAAAGCGATTTTTTATTTTTATAAAGCATTTATTATCAGTCCCGATGCTGATACCGCATATATACTTGCAAATTTATATTTTAAAAATAATCCGCAAACTTATGATATCGATGAAAGCATTAAATGGGCAAAAATTGCATGCAGACTCAGCAGCAATACTAATGCTGAATATCTGTTTATGCTTGCTGTAATTAATTTAAGAATGAATAGAAAGGATCAGGCAATTGATAATGCAGAAAAAGCATTATCTTTTGCGGATTCTTCGGATGAAAATGAATTGGCAGCTGAAATAAAAGAATTTATTAAGAACAATAAATTATACAAATATTATTTCAATATAATTTATAAATGAAAGGCGGTTAATAATTATGAAAATAATAGCAGGGCTTTCTAATGCAATAACTAAGGATGAAATTGAGTCATATATCAGGGCTGGAGCGGATGAATTTTTTGTCGGGTATATTCCATATGAATGGTTGAGCCAATACGGCTGGGAAATTTGCAATCGCCGTTCATCTCCAAATGATAACTACTCATCAATCGATGAGCTTGCGGATATTGTTGAAATTGTTCATAGCAAAGGCAAAAAAATTTTATTATGCCTCAATGAACATGAATACAGCCTAAAGCAGATCAATCTTTTAATGAAAATTTTAAAAAATATAAATACTGTTCCTTTTGATGCATATATAGTGAGCAATCTTAGTCTTATGCTTCAACTGAGAAAGAGCGGTTTTAATAATACGATTAATTTAAGTATAGGCGCTGGATGCAATAATATATCTTCAATTTTGTTTTATAAAAAGAATATAAGCAACATCGGTAGAGTGATTTTGCCGAGATGGCTCACTATTGAAGAAATTGAAAATATCGCAAAAGAATGTAATGATCATGAAATTAAATTAGAGGTTTTTGGAGCAGCCGGGCCATGTATATTTAATGACGAATACTGTTTTTCATGGCATTCTGCGGAAACAGGTCCGTTTTGTGCATCAAAGGTTTTCAAGCATAAAAATGTAAATCCGATTTTAACCGATAAAGACTGGAAAAAGGAAATTAAAAATGATATTCTTGCTGATTATCTTCAAAAAAAGTTAAAACTCAATAATATTCTTTCTAAGGATCAACAGATAAGATTGAAAAGTTCTAAAGAAGAAATAGAAAAGTATAAAACAAATAAAGAGATACTGGTTAGAGATTTCTGGTTAAGACGTAATCTTATAAGATGCGGATTATGCGCATTAAATAAATTTAAAGAGTGGGGCATAGAAGCAGTTAAAATACCGTTCAGGGGAACAAATATATCTTTACTAGATAAACTTGAAGTAATTAAGCTTGTCAATAATATTATTATTAAAAATAATGCAACTTTAGAATTTTGTCAGAGTCTGGTAGGCTCACCAATTTTCTGTTCCGGGGATCATTGTTATTATAATTATCCGCCGGGGAAGGAAATAAAACTTTAATGATTTATTATAGAAAATTTATTTAGAGCTGTCAGCTCTATCTTAAAGAAAAATATAAAATGATTTTTTTTATTTTTCTTTAAGTGCTTTTCTGTTTTTTTTTATAAATTATCTATAGGAGAATAAAATGGAATTATCTGTTTTTTTGGCTGATCTGGATCATCTTGAAAATTTAAATGAAACAATGGAGTTGATTGAAGCGCCGGAAGATAAGAACAATATTTTTGTTTGCATGAATAAAAACAATTCGGTGAACCAGGAATCATTATGGATACTTAAACAATATTATATCCGTCATTATAATGCTGAATATTTTTCACAGATAGAAAGAATTTATTTCGGTAATGAAACATGCGAATGGCTGATTCCCGGACTTGATGATGTGCAAAAAGCATTGAAGATCTGTCAAAAAGAAGATTATCAGTTTACCTTTGTTACGCCTTTTATCACACAGAAAGGTTTAAAAAAGCTTATACCTGTTTTGGAATTCTTAAATAAACAGGAAAACATTGAAGTTGTTTTTAATGATTACGGGATGCTCCATTTGATCGAAACTCAATTTACAAATTTAATACCTGTTATTGGAAGATTATTGATAAAAATGAAAAGGGATCCGAGATTTTCAAAGTGTAGATTTTCAGCAGCAAGCATTCAAAATTTAAATATTAATAATATAATCGATAATCAAACTGCTGCTCTTCAGCTAAACAGTATTGATAATCCTGTTTATCAGGAATTCCTCAAAGGAAAAGGGGTAACAAGATTAGGTATCGATACATTACCTCAGGGAATAAATTTAAAAGAATTATATAGGAATTCCAAACCGAATTTGAAATTTCCGATAGATATTTATTGGCCGTGGACTTATGTGACATGTTCACGCAGTTGCTTTATCCGCGACACTGCAGCCCACTCAAGATATCATGTGCTTACTAATGAACCATGCCCCTTATCATGTAAAGATTTTGAATGCATTTTAGAGTCGGATAAAGAGATGCAGGAAACAATTATTAGGGGAAATACAGTCTGGATGAATTCCATTAAATTATATGAATATTATTTCAATCAGAATTTTAAAAGACTTATATATCAGCCATATATTCCCATTTAAAAATTGTTAGATATATTTTTTAGTATTAACATTTATTGATGTGCCCATTTGACAGGCTCAGTATCTGACTCAATTGCAATATCGGATTTTAACTCTCTTATTACTTTTTCACTATTTAACCGAATATATGATGTGCCTTTAATTTTATCTGAAGCTCCGATATAGATTGTATAATCAGTTCTATTTAATGATTTTATAATTATTTTTTTAATATTATTTTTTAAGAATCCGTATTTTTTAATTGTTTCACTCTCTTCTCCGCTGTCTCTTATTATACCCTGATTTAAATTATCCAGTATATCTAAATATAAGTTTACTTTTTCTGCATCTGCGAGCGTCAATATTTTTTTTTCTTTAATAATATACCAATTACCATTATCTCTTTTAATTACTAATGAATTTTTTATATCACTGATTTCTAATGCTATAACATTATTTTTGTCAAATCTGCTCAACAGTTTTTTTTCGATGGCTCTTGATTTTATGCTTTGAAATGAAAAAACATTAAAATATATAAATAAGATAATTTGAATGAATAATAATGAGCTTAAGATTATTATAATAAACTTTCTCTCTTTAAATAAAGGTAAAATGTTTTTCATGGTATGATCACCTCATTTTCTTTAACTATTTGGTTTATTTGATTCATTATATTTTGATTTTAATTTTGAATTTTTTATTTTTCTTAAAATATATAATATAGCTGCCAGAACAATGAATAATGCAGGAATTATAAAGGTTGAAAAATATATAATAAAAGATTTGAATCCTTCAATTTTATCTATTGTTTCTTCGGACAAAGGTATCTTGTCCAGAGGCATTACAAATCTTTTTTTATTTCTTATTTCAATCATATCTTTATTTTTTGAGAGCCAGTCGATTGAATTTACCAATAAAACTAAACTGAGTTTTTCTTTATCTATAAATTTATCTTCAAAAACTATATCATTGCCAATTAAAATCATTTTACATTTTCCAGAATTGATCTTTTCACCAGTATATTTTTCAGTTTCATTTTCATTTGTCGGTATTTGTTTGTTTTTAAAAAAGCTCTCTAATTTTCCTTCAAAAGAGACTGCCAGATCATATGATTGTTCATCTTCCTGAACCTGATAGTTGAAATAAGTGATTTTAAATTCATATATATCCAGATCAAATATACTGTGTAATTCAAAAGACCTCTCTGATGTATGGAATAAAACTTCGGTGTAATCCGATATATTTTTATCTACGAGAATGCTTGACGGCCAGTATAATTGTAAATGTTTAAATCCTTTTACGACAAAGTGATCTTTATGAAAATTCTGTTCCCTTATATCCGGCCATACAGGATAACGAAACACCTGTGATTCAAAATAAATTGTTCTGAAAGATTCATTGTCTCCTATTATATTTCTTTTGACAATAAAACCGTAATGTTCCAGTAAGTGAAATAATTTATTGTCAACGGGAAAACCTTTTACATGTCCGGAAACAGGAACTACACTAACTCCATTTAATGCTATAAATGCATTTCCTCCTTTCATCAAGAATTGGTCAATTTGGAATATATCATAATTGGTTAAAGCCTCTCCCCCAATTATTATTATATTGGAAATATTATCAGGAATATTGGAACCGCTGTTTAAAAAGAGAACATTTTCCATTTCATAATTCAATATTTTTTTTAGAGTTATATAATCATTTTCCAGTTTTTTATCTGATTTTACTAAATATATACCGGTTCCTCCAGAAGTTATTCCAAGCATTTTTTCTATTTCTCTGTTTATCATATATTCAAAACCTACATCTGAATAGATAATAGGGAATATTTTTTGTCTGCCTTGATATTTAATGTACATTCCTGAAAATGCAAATGCCTGATTGGATTCTCCAAGCTTAACTTCAGTTAACGGAAAAAAATTAATGCCGTCTTTTTCCAGTTCGTCAATTTTTTCAATATCTTTTTCATAGTTCAACTCTTCGATGATCACATTGATAAATTTTTTACGGGCAGATTCATATTCTATTAAAATATCCTTAACATAAGAAACTATTTGAAACAAAGTCGGATTTTCTTTACATTTGTCACTGTAATAATACTCTATTACAAGGTGATTATCCAATTTTTTTAATAATTCATATGTTGATTTGCTTAATGAAAATCTGTTTTCTTTAGTCATATCCAGTCTGATATATCTTTCATTTGAATTAATTATAAAAAAAATTATGTTCAAAATAATCAAAACAAAAATAATCCATGTTTGTATTTTTTTTATTTTAGTAATATCCTTATATTTCATTTTTATTGCTCCGAAACATGTTTTATAAATGATTTTAAATGAAAAAAAATGAATTCATGGTAAAATTGTTTTTATTATTTATTATATCAATATACTTGAATATTTTTAATTTTGCAACTTCGTTTGGTTTAAATTTTTTTTAAAAAGTAAACTAATTATTAATTAATCAGTTTTTTTTATGATTTTTGAAGTTTTTAATTTAGTTCATTTTTGACATAATAATTTTTTTTTTGTATATTAATAAAAATTAAATCAGAGAATTTTTTTATCATAAAATTTATCAATAAATCATCAAGCGGAGCTAATAATGATAAAAGTAAAAAATCTTGTTAAATATTATGATTCGAAACTTGATCCTGCGACAAATAATGTTTCCTTTGAAATAGAAAAAGGTGAGATTGTGGGACTTTTGGGGCCGAATGGGGCAGGCAAAACAACAATAATGAGAATGCTCACAGGGTATATGACGCAAAGTTCGGGTGAGATATATATTGATGATATGAACATATTGGATGATCCTATCAGCATAAAGAAACTGATCGGTTATCTTCCAGAGCATACTCCTGAATATACGGATATGACGGTTTTTGAATTTTTGAATTTCATAGGTGAAATAAGAAGAATGAAAAAAAAGGATATTCCTGATGCGGTTGACAGAATGATTAAAATGACAGCTTTGGAAAAAGTAGTTTATAAAAAGATAAACCAGCTTTCCAAAGGTTTCCAGAAAAGAACAGGGCTTGCCTCAGTTTTGATTCATGATCCTAAAATATTAATTCTGGATGAACCGACCGCTGGTCTTGACCCGAATCAGGTCATTGAATTTAGAAAAATTATCAGGAGATTTGCAGAGCAGAAAACTGTTATTTTGTCAACTCATGTATTATCAGAGATTGAAGCTATTTGCGAAAGAGTGATTATAATAAAAAATGGATCAATAATAGCTGACGACACAATACAGAATTTAATCAAGACTTATTCAAATGACCAATATGTGGATTTTGAAATTGAAGCTGATAATTTAATTGAAGCGGAACAAAACCTTTTAAAAATTAAGAATGCATGGAAACTTGAATTTGTTAAAAAAGAGGGAAAGAATATATTCAGATTCAGGGCTTTGATTGAAAAAAAATCTGATTTTGAGTCAGAATTAAAAGCCTTATTAAAATCAAAAAAATGGATATTGAAATCTTTTGTGAAAAAAAATGCCAATTTAGAAGAAATATTTCTAAAAATCGGACAGCAGGAGGAGGTATAGAGTGTTTATCGGTATTTGGTCAATATTCAAGAAGGAAGTAAAAAGTTATTTTAATTCATCTATTGCTTATATTTTTTTGATATTATTTCTATTGATACCCAACATTTTATTTTTTTACATATTGGGCGGGATTTTTAAAGAAAACTCAGCAACTATGAGAACTTTTTTCAGCATGCTGCCCTATGTGTTTATCATATTTATACCGGGATTGACCATGGGAGCATGGGCAAAAGAAAAGAATACAGGAACAATAGAATTATTGTTCACCCTGCCTGTCAGTCAGATGGAGGTTCTTTTAGGCAAGTTTATTGCTGCATTAACACTTGTTATTATCGCACTAGCCAGCACTCTCGCTATTCCCGCATTAACGGATATTTTTCTTGGAAGCTTTGACTGGGGACAGATTAGAACTCAATATTTTGGAGCTGTATTAATGGCAGGCAGCTATATAGCCATAACATTTTTTTTGTCAAGTTTAACTATGGAACTGATTAATTCATTTTTGTTAAGTTCTTCCCTGCTTGTAATTTTAACAATCATCGGATATCTTTCGCAGGCGATAAAATTTCCCGCTTTTCTGGATTGGTTAAAAGTTTTATTTGCACAGATAAGTTTATCAACTCATTTTACAAATTTCAGCAAAGGTGTTATTGATTCACGTGATGTTTTTTATTATATAGGGATAATTGTTATATTTTTTTATATGAATCTTCAAACATTAGAGAATAAAAAATGGGGCTGATGGATGAAAAATCATATTATTGATATAACCAAAGTAAAAAGAATTCAAACATGGATTATATTTTTATTAATGATCATTAATTTATTAATCACTGTTTTTATTTTTAATGAACTTTATTTCAGGATTGATATGACAGAAGGCAGGAAATTTTCCATCAGTAATATTACATCCGATCTTATAAAGTCTCTGGATAATAATCTGGTAATCGAATACTATTACAGCGATAAATGCAATGCTCATCCGTTGATGTCGCAAATTGTGCTATTTATAAAAGACATTTTAATCGAATATGAAAGAATTGGGAAAAAATATGTCAATGTAATAATAGAGGAATTGAATTATCAAAAAGACATGGAAATAATTGATGATCTTCAAAAAAGCGGATTTCAATTTTTTCCTTTAAGTGAAAGAAAAATGGGGGAATCAAGACAGACTTTAGCTTTTTCCGGTATTGTTTTTAGATATAAGGATAAAGAAAAAATTATCCCTGCAATAACAACTGACAAGGGTTTTGAATATTTAATTTACAGGGAAATAGAAAAAATGTTGGGCAGGGAAAAAGATAAAATAGGAGTTTATTTATCAAAAAAAGATAAAAAGTATGAAGACGATTATAAATCTTTAAAAGAATCATTAGATATTGAATTTGACAATGTTTCAATACTTGATTCAGGAGCCAATATTCCTGATGATATTACAATACTTGTATTGATCGGTGGAGAAAACTTGTCAGAATATGATATTTTTCAAATAGATCAGTTTCTAATGAATGGAGGGAAAGCATTTATCGCTGTAAATGGTGTAAATATTATTCGCATGTCAGGGGGGGATCTCATCGGCAATCCAAATAGCAGCAAATTAATACCATTGCTAAAAAATTATGGTTTTTCTGTTGAAAAATATATCATAGGTGATAATGATTCATTTTATCCTATTTATAATAATAATATTATATACAGGTATCCGGTTTGGCCCGAAATTAAACCGCAAAATTTTAACAAAACCCATGTTGCGGTAAAGGGTTTAAGACATCTTTTATTGTTCTGGCCGACTGCTGTTAATATAGATGATAACATTAAAGACAAAACCGAAGTTTTATTTCATACAACTGAAAGGGCTTTTTCATTGATAGATGATTTCAATCTTGATGTTTTGCATTATAAAATTCCTTTTAATGTCAATGAGCAAAAATATGATTTGGCGGTTGCATTTGAAGGGAAAATAAGCACTTTTTTTAAGGACAGAGATATTCCAGATAATATAATAAATCCTAATGTTAAATTTTCCGGGAATATAAAAAAATCAGGAAATGTTAAAATGGTTTTAATATGCAATGATATTATTTTTGAACATAACTACATTAATGAAGATAATGAGAGCTTGTATTTATTATTAAATTCAATTGATTGGCTGACCGGAAATGAAGGATTGATCGAGATAAGAAGTAAACAAAGATTTTCAAGACCTCTTGATAAGATATCAAAAACAAGTATTGATTCTGGATTTTATACAAGAAAGAATATTATTATCAGCATTTCAACTTATATTATGCCTCTTTTATTTTTTATCATGGCAATATTGATTAAAATTTTAAGGAATATTAAAAATAGAGAATTAAGATTTTTATATGATAAATCGGAAGAAGCGATAAATCGGAAAGAAAGGGAAAAGTCATGAAAAATATTTTTTTAAAATTTAAAGACAGAAAGTTTATTATTTATTATTTATGTGTTTTATTGGTTTTTCAGACTAGTGTATTTATACTTCTTAAGGTTTTTTCCTTTCAGAGTACAAAAACAAGATCAATCGGTCAGAATTTAATAAAAGGATTTAACAAAGATAAAGTCATATCGTTAATTTTTAGTGATTCAAAGAATACTTTTTCCCTTGAAAAAGAAGGCGGCTTATGGTTTGTTAATATAAATGACAAAATCATTCCCGGAGATAATGGTAAAATAGATTTTTATTTAGAAATTTTAAAGGAGTTATCTTCAGGAATTATCCGAGACAGCAGTGAAGGCAGCGAAACATTCAAAAAATATGGATTAAGTGAAGAAAATATGCGGAAATTGAAGATTGTTTCAGATAAAAAAAAAGATTTTATTTTATATATAGGAAATACAGGAAAAAAGAAAGGTACATCTTATATAAGACTTGAAAATGAGAAAATGATCAGAGAAGTGAATTCGTTAATATCTGCAGAGACAAATATCATACCTGTTCAATGGTTAGAGAGAAGAGTTTTTCCAGAAACAATTAATACTGAAGATGTGCAAACATGTGAAATAAGATCAAATTTTGATTGGTTTAATGAGAGTTATACGATTAAATATAATCCGCAGAAAGATGGCGGGATTTTTATTTTAGACCCTGATCCGGGTAAAAAATTTAAACCTGATATTCTGCAAAATTTACTTAAAAACATATTTGAATTAAAAATTGATGACTATAAGTTAGATGTGGATATTACAGACAGGGAAAGATCAGCGTCAATCACAATTAATTTAAAAAACGGCAAATCAAATAGATTGTATTTTTTTAAATCGGGTCCCGATGATGGCAGGTATATAATTGATACGGATTTTAATGATTACCTATATATAGTTGACAATATTAAAATTAAAAAAATTTTATTGCCGGTTAAAGAACTTATTGCATTAGAGATTGATTAAAATAAAAAGGGCTTGAGAAATAAAAAATTGTTTTTTTTCTTATTTATGGAAAATAGACAAAAAATTTTTGTCTATAAAAATTCAATATAAGACTGATCAATATTATTTTAAGATAAAAAAATATATCATTAAATAATTTTTTAAATTTTATTATTATAAATATTTATTGATTTTTTAATCCATTATTATATAGTAAGTTATATATGAATATGTAAATTTTAAATATATATTATAAAAGCTGATTTAATAATTGTTGCATTGAGGATCTATATAAATGATTAAAAAAATAATTTTATGCTTGGCATTTTTATATGCGGCATTTTTTTTATCATCAGATGAAAACAACAAACTTAAATTTTTTGAATTTAATATCGGCGGTGCAATGAAC
>JAFGQB010000060.1 GCA_016935915.1 Spirochaetota bacterium | reverse complement strand
TGAATTAGATTGGTTAATTAATTCATATTAATTTTTCATGGAGTTGTAAATTCTTTTTTTATAAAAACTTTCGGACAGTAGTGAATTTATTATATTTATAATAATCTTTTAACTTTTTTTATCAAATTATCACGAAATTTATAAAAACCTTTTCTGATTGATTTTATAAAAGTTTCATTGATTTGATTTAAATTGATAGCTTTTATTAATAATATTTTATCTTTTAATTCCTCGTCATCATTTAGTTTTTCTGATAGTTTAATAATATGTTCAAAAATATTTTTCCTGTTATCCAGTTTATCCCTGCCAAACAAATCCTCAAAATCAATTAATTCACTGGGGATTTCTTTTGGTAAATTTTGCAGACAAATAAAAAAATCATTAATTATTTCTTCATTTTTATCTAAATTGTCATTTAAAAAATTGTAAGAATAAAAAATAATTTGTCTATTAACCAACCAATTAAAAAAATCAATAAGAAATTTTTTATGCTCATCTGAAAGATAATCAATATTAACTCCACGGTCTATTATCTCCCAGAATTCAGCCTTAATATATTTTAATTCTTTAATAATATCAAATATTCTTACAAAACCTCCCTTAAGATCAATTTCATCTGTAATATCCAGAAATATTCTTTGCGCCAATTCTTTGCTCTTTTTATCCTGAAGACTCATATAAAAACAAAAAAGCATGATTTGTGCTTTTCTTATACCCCTTAACGATGAAATCTTTTCACCTTCTAAAGTTTGATCAATTGTTAAAATTATATTCAATATTTCCTGATTTTCATCCAATCCGTTCAAATACGCCTGCCTATTTAAATAACAAAGGTCATGGGCAGTTGTTTCAAGGATAAAATTCATACCCTTTAATTCCTTGGCAATCATTCCATAATATTTAAAATAGTTGGCTATTTCAATTATAAGTTCAGATTTATTTGCTTTAATTAAATTCTCCCCTAGCAATCTATATTGATTCAATAAATTAAAACAGGTTCTGATATCATTTGAATTTATACTGGCTCTGAGCATTGTGTTAAAAAATTTAATTATTAAATTTATTATATTAATGTTGTTATTTTCAATTGCTTTTAATCCAATAACCTGAAAACATTGAGCTGTAAAATTACATATATCCCTTGATTTATTCAAAGATTCTTGAAAAATCGTATTTAACTGTCTGAATATTTTATGTTCAAGCCAGCTTTTTTCCTTTACAATTAAATCAAAACTGTAATCCATTAAAGTAACAAAATCAGCATTATTGAATCTAACAATATCACTGGGATGATACCACTGGTCAATGAAATTTTCTTCCTGCTTAATATCCAGATAATTGTTAATCAAAGTTTTCATGCTCTTAATACAGCTTGTAGCCAAAACCTTGTCGTATTTATCAATGGAATTCAAAACAATATCAGCAAGCTGATCAATTCCCTGAACAACTTTTATTTGATTGTTAGTGATTATAAGTTTGTTTTTTTTTGAAATTTTTTTTATCAGTCTTACTTTTTTAATATTATTTAATATATCAAGTTCAATTCTTGAAATAATACTGTCTGGTTCTAAAAACTTAAAGACATAAACAAAATACGGTACCAAAGTAAGTACGCAAATAACCATGAAAAGCGTTGTTAAGCTTATTAAAAAATGAGGAATAAGATAATCGCGTGAAAAAAATAAAATAATAATTAAATCAATGCTTGTAATTGAAAGTAAAATTAAATAAAGCATATTTACTTTATCTCTGACAAACAAATCACTGACTCTTGCTGTATATCTATTTGATGCAAGTTCTACAATAATTGCAACCACTGTCATGACTATGCCAAGTAAACCAAATATTATTTCTCCGCCTGCATTTGCCAGTAAATCTGATATTACATTTTCAGAATTTGGCTCTTTAATTATTTTAAATATATTTACCAATGAAAATCCATCGACAATAATTAATATCATAAAAAATAACAAAAACAAAATCAGCATTATGATTATTAAGTTTTTGGAATATTTAAAGTGCTCAATTTTATAATTTTTATTATTCATAATTATTTAATCGAAAATAATATGGAAAAATATAAATTTAATTATAAAAAAAATAAATATCTGCTTTACCGGCAAATAAAAAAAAAATTAAATTAAATAAATTTATTAATATAAAGGCAAATATCATCAATTACTTTATCATCAGGAAGTTTATTATCAGAAATAAAATATGAATATAATATCTCGGAATTATTTCTTATTTCTTTTATGATATATGATAGAAAATCATTCTTTTTTAATGTAGGTTTACTGAATTCTAGAATCATTTGACTCATTTTCTTTGACTTTTCAATTATTTCATCAATTGCTTTAATTTTTATAAAAGGACAAAAAGGAGAATCTGATAAGGTAAATATATTTTGGTTTACATCCAAAGATTCACGATAAGATTTTAATAAAAATGTTGTTTTCCATTGTGAAATATTTTCAATGAAAATATCTTTATATAAAAGTTCACAATCTATCAAATCTATAGTTTTTAAATAATTTCCATTAATTATTTTATATTCATCATTGTATGTATATCTGGAATATAAATAACTGTTTTTTATACCATAATCTATCCCTGCTGTTATTATTGGGTATTTATTAAAATAATTTGAAAAAAAACTTATCATTGCACCGCCTATATTTCTGGCATCGCTATATAAATCTGCCTGATTCCAATATTTTTTAATTAACTTCAATAATGGATAATTAGAAAACAAAAATGTCTGGTTTTTTATTAATTTTAAAGATGTCGTTAAATCAGTAAAAATCCTGATATTTCTATCCGTGCCGATAAAATGTAAATATGAATAATTTTGTACATCAAATGAAAAAACAAAATCAGGTTTTATACAGAAGGTATTTAAAACTTTTAATCCAGTATCTGCTACAGCAATATATACTCTGTTTTTTATTTTATTTATATATTCGATATTTTCATATAACGATGGTCCTGCACCTGTAATTAATATGGGTTTATTTTCAATTATAATTGGATCAAAATTATATTCATTATCAAACAGGGATACTAAGTTCTTAATACAGTTTTTAAACCATAATTTCCCGAATTTCTTATATGTATTAATTTCCAACAATGTTTGATTTAATATTGATTTTACTTCTTTGATAATTGTTAATATCTGACTTGAAAAAATTCTTTCAAATGCTGGATGGATGACTATTGAATACGAAGTATAATTAAAAAAATCAAAATAATTAATTAGCTCATCTATAGCAATTATCTTAAAATTCATTTGCTTAAAAAAATCAGACAAATCAATTTTACTTAAAACTTCTTTTAAAATATTATAATTTACAGGGATTACTAAAATTTGATGTCCATTTTTAGCCAATTCATATAAATGATAGCCTGCAGCTAACCCAATTGCAATTAACAAATCTTTTTTATCTGCTTTAAAGATTTTGCCCTCTTTAAACGGATTATAGATGGAATGCAGGGTTACATTATTATAAACAGGTATAAATAATTTATCTTTTGACAATTTATATTCCAAAGGTTCTGATTTTATTTTATTTAAAGTCTTAATTACTTCATCTGATAAAAATTGAAAATTTTTTTGTATTATCAAACTAAACCTCTGTATATTTTCTTTATTTTATTTATATGAAAAAGATTATTTTTATCAATATAAAGATTATTTATTAATTTTTCAATTTCTTCATTATAATTATTGTTTTTTATTTGATTAATTACATTTTTAAATAAATCTTTTATTTTTTTTAAATCATTGATCTTTTCAGTTGATATTATGGTATTTATCTTATCTTTACAGCTAAAATTTCTTGTAATATAATCAATATTCACTTTTTTTATCGATTTATCAATAGGATTATAGACACTATCAGGAAGTAAAATGTTTATTTCATAATTATTATTTATAAAATGTTCATAATATAATTTTAGTGCAATATTCGATTTTATTTCAGTTTTATCAATTTCAATTATTGAATTTTCCTTTAAATGATCAAAATTTATTATTTTAGACTCTAAGGTCTGAAAATAATTTGAAATCGAACAGTATTCCCTCTCAAAACTCCCTTCATTTATATGAGATCTGTTGTTCATATAACCAAAATCCTGACCTATAACTAAAGCATCTTTAAATCCCAATTGAGTTAATATTCTTAAAAGATTAATAAAAACCGACCCTTCAGGTGCTGATGCAACAGCATTATAATTTTCAAATAATATATTTTCAAAAATATTGGTATAATTGAAAAATTGAGGATAAACATTATTCATTTTAAAAATTGATTGAGTCAATGACAAAGGGCAAATCAGTTTTACTATCCTTTTATATTTATATAAATGATAAAAAGATGCATATCCGGGATCCACACAGACAGCAAAATCCGGCTCGATATTATGATGGAGCAAAAACGGAAGCGCAGACGGAAGCGCAAAAACAATCGCTCTGTCTTTAATCCTTTTAATAAAATCAATATATTTTGATAAACTATAGCCGGATGATAATATCAAACTAAGATTATCATGCGGAAATGATCTTTTAATAAACTCAATTGAATTTAAATTTATCAGGTTGATCAGTATATTTTTGGTTTCCAAAAAACCGAATACTTTAGCAGTATTGCTTGATATGCTTACCTTTAGCAATATATCCTTTAATTTTTTCAGCTGATTTAAATAGACACTTTTATTTGTCTCAATCAATAAAGGCCAATAAATAATTGATATTTGGGAAGAATGAATATTCCTGCTTAATAAAATCTTTTCAACATCAGCTAAAGTATCTGCTCTGATCAATTTATCAGAATTAACAGCCTGCTCAAATTTAACAGGATTAAATGATATTATAAGGTCAACTCCCCTGTTCAAAAGTTCCTTATTTATATAATCTGCACCACAGCAGGTTATTACAACTTTTTTTATATTTTTAATTGTATTTAGATATTTATTTGCTTCTCTTTCAGGATCATAAATAGAATAGAGATATTTGCCATTATACTTATAAGTGACAAGACCATTTCTGCCGATTTCTTTTACATATTCATCCATCAGCATAATATAATTTTTTTTTTTATAACTGTCCATAAATAAAATCAAAGGGCGCAAAACCAATACGTTTTGCGCCCTTTAAATATTGTGATAAATGGTTCTTTAACTTATACTAATTTTTATCTCTTTTGTTTTTTGTTCTTCTCTTTTCGGTAATTTAACTTTTAATGCTCCGTTATCATAGTCAGCGGCAATTTTATCAGCATCAACTGTTTTATTCAAATTAAAACTTCTTCTATAACCAAAATATTCCATCTCTTCCCTTGTACAGCTAAAACCTTCTGCCGGTTTTTTCGTACAATCGCCTGTTAATGTTAAAATATCTTTTTCAACCTTTAAATTTATACTATCTTTATCCACTCCGGGCAGATCAAAATATAT
>JAFGQB010000302.1 GCA_016935915.1 Spirochaetota bacterium | reverse complement strand
CATGATTAATTAATAGCATATATTCATTGAAATGTATAATACAAAATTTAATTATGATTTGAATATTATTAAAAACGAACCTCTGTCCCCAAATTTAAATTTTTTAGCCAAATAATCAAATTTTAATTTTAAGAAATTTGGAATTGATCCTGATGTAAATCCGCTGCCGAATCTGGTTTGTCCGATTATTTTCAAATTATATTCTTTTAATAATATTTTTAGTCCTTTTATTGACGGAATATGTAAATGCTCGTCAGGCATTAAGAATCTCCATTTTGTTTTGAAAATATTGGATATAAGTCCTGTAAGAGGAAGCTCTAAAATTAATCTTGAATCTTTTTTTAATCTTGTTACAGCCTGATCCATTGTTTCTTTAATATTTATAATATGTTCAAGTATGTTAAACATGAATAAATTATCAATGCTGTTTTTTTTTATTTTTGAAAGATCCCCATTAATTAATTTTACATTATTAATCTTTATACTTTTCAATAACTTTGCCGAGATATCGATGCCGGCGATGTCTTTTGCGCCATAAAATTGCATGTAAAAGAGAAAGTGTCCGCTGGCGCATCCTAACTCAACATTTGATTTATTAATAAAATTTTTTTTATCAAATCCTATTTCAGCAAGAGTCTTGTCTCTTTCATAAAAGAGATTATTTTTATTTTTTTCATCCAGATATCCGGGATTCAATATATTTTTAACTTCATAATAAGAATCATAATATTTTATAATTTCATTATTATCTGGAGTTGGATATTGATGTATTGACTTGCAGAATTTACATTTATAATAATTTACGGTTTTTTTTTGTATTTTAGAAAAGACTTTTAAAGGTGAATAATATTTGTTTCTACCGCAAAAAATGCATTTTTTTTCTTTATTCATAAAACTGCATATTATTAATTATTTAAATTACCCTTATTAATTTTTTCCCTTAAAAATAATGGCACATCTTTAAAATCGTTATAATTTTTTGTTTTTTTTGATTTGATCTGGTTTGTATAACCTTTTTTACAAGGAGTAATTAATGATAAAGGTATTTTTATAAAAACTTCAGTTTCATTTTTATTTTTTATTATAGAAAAATTATTTGAAGAAAGACCTAATTCTTTCAGCATGAGCATTATGATAATGATGCCCAATCCGGCGCCTTCCTTATTTTGCTGAACTACTAAAAAAGCATCTTCTATTGAATTAAATTTTTTTGCATTTTGTATTTTTTCTACTGCTGTTTTAAGCTCTTCATTAAGTATTACAGCATTATTTTTTACTATGATTAAAAAATTGTCATCCTGAATTTTTAATTCTACTTTTATATAATATTTATTGTCTTCAAGCAAATATAAATATTTTATCGGATTATAATGAAAGTCCTTTTTAAAGTGTTTCATGCCTTTTTTATAATCCTTTGGATTTTCAATATTTAATTTTTTTTCTAAAAAATATAATCTTTTAATATTTGCTTTTTTTGCATTTCCCAATAATTCTTTAAAACAGAATTTTATGTAATTAAAAATAGTTTCTTTACTGATTTCTTTAAAACAGGCTTCTAAAAACTGAATTAAATAATCTTCATCCTCAGTTGAAAAGTTTGTATATTCAAAAATAATTTCACCGTTTCTAAAAAAATTATTTATTAGCTTTTGAATTGAATTGTTATTATTTTTTATCATAAAATTCTCTAATTATTTACCTATATCAGTTCTATAATATAGATTATCAAAGTGAACTTTTTTTGCTAATGTATAAGCATTTTCTAAAGCGGTTTTTTTGGATGGTCCAATAGCAACACAGTTTAAAACTCTTCCGCCGTTGGTCACTATTTGTTTTTTATTAAAAGCAGTTCCTGCATGAATATATTCATAAGGATCAATGTCAAATTTTATTTTTAAACCATTTTTAAACTCTGCAGGGTAACCTCCTGATGCTATAACAACACATGCTGCATAATCATTTTTCCATTTTATATGTTGAGATTCTAATTTTCCCAGTGCAGCCGAATACATCAATTCAAGCAAATCATTTTCAATTAATGGTAAAATGACCTGAGTTTCTGGATCACCAAATCTGCAATTAAATTCAATAACTTTTGGTCCATCATCGGTCAGCATTAATCCTATATATAATATTCCCCTATAATCAATATTTTCAATCCTAAATCCATTTTTTATATTAATAACTATTTCTTCATGTATCTGTTTTTTTAATTTTTCTGTTATAGATAGATGCGGAGCATAGCTTCCCATTCCTCCGGTATTTTCACCCATATCATTATCTAAAGCTCGCTTATAATCTTTGGCAGGGATTAAAGGTAGAAATGTCTTTCCATCGGTAATATAGAAGAAGCTCATTTCTTCTCCGATTAAACAGTCTTCGACTACTATTCTTTCTCCGGCATCTTGGAATATTTTTTTGTTCATATATTTGTTTATTGTTTCTAGTGCATCAGCTTTGTTGTTTACAATTACTACTCCTTTACCGGATGCTAAACCGTCTGCTTTAATTACGACAGGGAAAATGACTTTTTTTTCAAAGTATTTTTTAGCTTCATTATAAGAATTGAAACATCTGAAATCAGCAGTGGGAATATTGTACTTTACCATGAATTTTTTTGCATAAATTTTACTGCCTTCCAATATAGCGCCTTCTTTTTTAGGTCCAAATACCAGTATATTGTTTTTTAATGCTTCATCGGTTAAGCCGGCAACAAGTGGATTTTCAGGGCCGCAGATAATTAGATCGATTTTTGATTCTTTTGCAAAATTAATAATTCCAGTAATATCAGACAAACTTATATCTATATTTTCTGCCAGATTATTAATGCCAGGATTACCTGGGATTGCATAAAATTTTTTTAATTTTTTTGATTCACTAATTTTTTTTGCAATTGAATGTTCTCTGCCGCCGCTGCCAAGCAATAATACATTCATATCAACTCCAAATATATTTAATAATATAATTATAAAAATAATAAATTTTTATTGTTTTGTAAAATAAAAATATTTTAATTTAATGGTAATTTAAAATTTGAATAAAACATACTTGCTAAATAATATTTCTAAAACAAACATATTTAAAATATTGTTTGATTTAAGGAATACTTTTTTAAATTTTCTTTTATTTATTAGATTTATATAATTAACGCTGCTTTTATATGTAAGTTATATAACAATTATTTGCTCTTAAATTAATGATATACAAAATGTTCAATATAAATGTTTTATAAAAAATGAAATGGATATTATTTTTTATTTTCTAAAGTACTCTTTCTTTTTAATAATTCAATTGAATATTTTGATGATAAATTACCCTGAAGCTTCTGGGACTTATCAATGGCTGCTTTAATCTCATCTAAAGTCATTTTGTTGATTTTTTTATTTTTTGTTGATTCTTCATTTTTTACTTCCTCTTTTTTTACTTCTTCATTCTTTGCTTCTTCTGACATTCCTTTTTTACCTCATTTAATTATATTTAAATAACCTATATATCATACTTTTAATAAAATTTCCAGACTTTTTTACTTTAAATTTGCCAATTCTTTTAAATATTTATCTTTTATAATTTTTATTTCTTCTTTAGTAAATATGCCATTAATATCTTTATGATCCATTAACTCGAAGATTTCATTTATTATTTTTTTTTGTATATCTGTTTTATATAAATTTAGTTTAAACTCTTCTGATTTATATTCATAATATTTCCTGAAATCATTTTTTTTATAATATAGATTTGCAGTAATATTTGTCAATAGAGTATACTGATTTACATCATCTAAAAATCTGTAAATCGCTCTTGATTTTTCATAATAAAATAAAACTCTGTCTATTGATTTAGCTAATTTTTCATTAATAACTGCTAAAGCATAATAATCATCCGCAATTCCATTTGGATTTTCTATCAGCTTATCAAAATAAAGTGCTTTTCTGATGTAATTACCGGCATGGTCATATTTATTCAATTTTGAATATGATTGTCCTATTGAATAATAAATCAAAGAGAGGTTTTTTATGTTTCGTAGTCTTTTAGTATTATATAAATTCTGCAAAATTTTTGCTGCTTTTAAAAAGGAATTTAATGATCCTTCAATATTGCCTGTAGATCTTTCTATTTTTGCAATACTTTGCATCAGCATGGCGTTATTTTCTATATTGCCTAAAGAATTTTCTATATCGATCGCTTTATTAAAATATTCTCTTGATTTATCATAATTTTTAAGATTATAATGGTATTCTCCCAATGTTGCAAATAAATATGCCTGTTCTTCTTTATAGGTCCTGTTTATTTTAATAATATTTTCAGCGGATATTAAGAAATTAAGAGATTGATTATAATTTTTTTTTAACAGATATACTTTACCTATGTCAACATAATTTTTAATTATTCCTGAAATGTTGTCAACCATAATATTAAGGTTAAGGGCTTTATTAAAAAAATCCAATGCTTTATCGTATTCATATCTGTTCAAAAAATAATTGGCTGTTTTTGAGTTTTCACTTGCCTGGTTTTTTATATCATTAACTTCATAAGTAACTTTTTCTCCTAGAGAAAAACACGATAAATAATAAAGTATATATGTAAATATAATAAGATGTTTAAACAGTTTATACATTTAAAAATCCCTGTCTCTGATATTTTGCTTTATTACATCCTGCTCTTTTTTTTCCGATATACCTGCTCTTATTATAGGATTATTTCTGATACCTTCAATAACCTCCTGAGCTTGTTTCATTGTCATTTTGCTTTCCACTAAAAGAGTTTCAATCTGAGTTGATTGTCCATTAATAAATTGTGAAAATTCATTTAACTCACCCATCATTGAAGCTAGATTATCAAGCGATTTCTGCAATGAATTAAACATTATTGTGCCGTCAGGATCTAAAAGTCTTTGCACCAGTCCGTCAGGTGTCTGCATTTTGTTTGATAAAAGCTTAAAATTATATAAAATTGTGTTAATATGAACCATTTCACCTTTTATTGATTCAACTATATCTGCCGTGTTAACCAGTATTCTTACAATGGAATTCTCATCAGCATTATGATCTCTGGTAAGAGAACTGACTATACTGCCAACATCTTCAAGAATAGTTGAAAATGTATCAGACTTTTTTTCAATCTCTCCGTTTTTGACCATAAGCTGACTTTCTGGCATATCCATTGAAGGTATGAATGAATATTCATCGGCTATTCTGTTGTTTGTAAGATTTGATTCTAAAATAATAGATGTTCCAGTTAATGGATTATTAGATTTATTTATCACTGAGTTTTCATTGATTTTATCAATATAATCAGAATAAATATAAAAAATGGTATCAATTGTATTCTGTTTATTAAGATTGAAATTATATATTTTGCCTATCTTATAACCTTTATATATAATATCTTGATTTAATTTTAATCCTATTGCATCATAGAATTGAGTTTTATAGAAAAATTTTTTAGTAAATATTTTTTTGTTAAAAATAATCAAAAAGGATGAGATGAGTAATAATAAAATTGATAAAATTATAAATGCTCCGACTATTTTATCAGTATATTTAAATTTAAAATTCATAATTTTCCCTCTTATATTTATTTTATATTATTTTCTTTAAATTACAAACCTTAATATATTTTTAAAAAAATTAATTACATTCATTTTGATAATAAATCATTAATGATCTGAGGCCTTTCAGAAGGATTTGTGCTGTAAATTTCTTTTATGCTTTTATCAAGAGCAATGGTTTTATTTTCAAGATAAATTATTCTGTCTGCGAGTTTATGAATAAACGTTTTTAGATTAGTTACGGCAATTATTGTTGTGTTTTCTAAAGTTGAATATTCCTCACATAGATCAATCATTTTTATTGCAGTAGTCGCATCAAGTGATGAAAGAGGTTCGTCCAAAAAAAGAAGTTCAGGTTTTAAAAGCATAGCTCGTACAAAAGATATTAATTTTTTTTCTCCCATACTTAATTGGGCAGGGCGCTCATTTAAACAATCATCCATATCTACCTTTTTTAATAAATCGTTTATTATTTTTTCGTTTTCATTTTTATCCATTTTAGGATAATGAAAATCAAGAGGAAGAATAAGATTTTCCTTAATAGATAAATTTGATATTAATGCCGCATCCTGGAAAACGAATCCTATTTTTTTCTTAAAGCTGATTAAGTGTTCACCTTCCAGCTGATTAATATCTTTACTGTTTATTATTATTTTACCATTATCAGGTATTAAAATACCGGCAAGGAGTTTTAATAACGTGCTTTTACCGGAACCGGATTTGCCTATTATTGATGTAAAACTGTCCTTTTTAATTTTTAAGTTTATATTATTTACTACTTCATAATCAACATTGGTATAAGAAACGTCTACAGCTTCAATTAAATATTCAACCAAAAATATACTCCTTAAAGTTAAAATTTTATTTATTTCTATAGTACAGTATATGTCAATATGGTTATAACGGTACCTGATATTAAAATCCATGTAATGCTTGATACAACCGTTTTTATGGTTTGAACAGGAACCTCTGTACTTGCAAATTTTACCTGAAGACCATAGTAACATGATATTATGGCTATGATAAATCCGAATACAAGACTCTTAAACTGACTTACAAATAAATCTGTTAGTGTTAATTTAATTAATAAATTGGTAAAAAATTCTGATATGGGTAGTGATTGGAAAAGAGATGATACAAGATATCCACCAAAAAGTCCTGCTATATTAAAATAAATTGTCAGACAGAAAATGGAAATCACAAGACCAAATATTCTAGGAACTACAAGATATCTTATAGGATATATGCCGAATGAAATTAAGGCTTCAATTTCATGATTTACAACCATATTACCAAGTTCCGTTGAAATGGAAGTGCCTGATCTTGCAATAAGAATAAATGCTGTTAAAAGCGGACCAAGTTCTTTAGTTATGATAATTATCAAAATATCATAAACATAATCAGTTTGACCAAAGTTGTTGAGAATGCTCATCCCCTGTATAATTATAGTCCCGCCTATTGCCAGTCCTATCAAGGTAATTATTCCCAGAGCTTCATAACCAGTGAATAATATTTGTCTCAATAAAACCATAAAATTGGTTTTTCTTATATGAAAGAAAAAATTAAAAATTTCAAACAATGTTATTTTAAGAAATCCAGTAAAGTAAAAAAATTGTTTAATATTGTTTTTTATTTTAATAATTATAAATTTTATAATATTTTTCATAAATTATTAAAAAATATAAAAAAAAATGGTAAAATACCAAAATTTATGATAATTTATACAGATAGTATAACATAATTTAACTTATTATCTAGAAAAATTTTTATTGATAAAGGCTTGATATGGATAATTATACAAAAGCGAAGGTTTATAAATTTGAAAAGGATCATATTTTATATAAGTATGGTAATAAAATAAAAGGAGAATCAATATTTTATCTGAAAAGCGGTAAAGTTCAAACAAAATATAATTTAGGAAGAGGCAAGAAGTTTGTTTTAGTATCGGATCAGGGTAGTCTTTTCGGTATATTTGAGACTTTATCAGGTTTGGATAAAAGGATTACAGAGGTTAAATTCTTGGAAGATTCAATTGTTTTTTTGTGGACTAAAGAAGATTTTTTAATGGATATAAGCATAAATCAGGATTTAGGTATGAAATCAATAAGCTTTTTATCTTCTTTATTGAGGAATATTAATCAGAAAATCCAGGAGACAAGTTAAAAAATGGAAAGTGATTATATGAAAAAATATGAAAATATAATGAAATTAGGATTCGGAGGATTAGAAGCTATTGATGATGAAATAATTGAAACTTATGGCAAATCTTTTAAAAAAGGCGAGCTGATTATAAAAGAAGGTGAACAGTCAAAAGATATCTATTTAATTTTAAGTGGTACAGTAATAGTGACAAAAGAAATAAATACAATAAAGAAAGTTTTAGCCATTTTAGGTCCAGGTGAAATTGTTGGGGAGATGTCTTTTTTTGAATCGGCAACAAGATCTGCTTCATGCATTGCTGATGAGGATGTTGTTGCCATTGTTTTTTCAAGTGAAACCTTTGGCGATATTTATAGAACTCATCCGAGATGGCTTTATCAGATACTCGAATCTTTATCAAGAAGAATAATAAAAACTTTAAATTTATTAAAAATAAGAATGAATTAATTTAAGGTTTATATATAAGATCTTCTTTTTTAATCCAACCAGTTAGCCCGTCATTGAATTTGGTTTTAATGAAATAATTTAATTCACCGTAAACTTTATTGCTGTATCCCTCTTCAAGTGTCAATATAATTGTTTCATTTTCATTTGGAGTCAAATAAACATTTGCATTCTTTTTTGTAATGATTAATTTTTGGTCCTTAATGTTTTTATATTGAAAGATATTATAAAAAGTGAAAATTAGTATAAAAAATATAACCGTGGCTAAAAATATCAATATTAATTTTCTGTATGAATAAAAGTTATATAACAATGTTAATAATATTACAGCTATTATTGATAAAATGATATTTATTAAAATTACTACATTAATAGGAATCAAATATAAAATACGACTATTAATTATTATCTGTTCATTATTGTCTTGATTTTTTACAAGTTTATTATAAATTACTTTCAAATTATGATTTAAATCAGAATCAAAAGGTTTGTAAATAAGTGACCGCTCAAAATAAAATCTTGCTTTTCCGATTTCATTGAGTTTATAATAACAACAGCCAATATTATAATTAATTTCAAAATTATCATAACCGGATTTTAATATATCAAGATAATACGATAATGCATTTTTATAATCGGAATTATTATAATATTTTATTGAATCATTGAATTTAATATTTATTGAGGAATTAATAATATTTATGGAAAATAAAATAAACAACATTAAAAATATTTTAAATTTCATGATTTAATTTACCTTATCCGATTTATGATTATTATTTATATTATTTGTATCAATATTTTTTATGAAATTTTTTAATTCGCCGGTGATTCTATCAAACTCTTCTGTAGTTATTTTATTACCGCCGAATCTAATGATATTTAGCTGTTTAATATAATCATTCAAAGTTTTCACTTGTTCGCTGGTTAAATAGTCCTTTAACTTGTTTTCAATATCTTTTCTTGTAAATTCTATTGATTTGATGTTAAATTTATGAATAAAGTAAGTTTCTATTGTATTTGACAATGAATCTATTCCTTTTAATATACCTATTTTCGGGATATCTTTATTTAGATTATTGATTTTAGTAAAAAAATTTTTATATGCTTTCTTTTGAACAACAAACCTGCCGTTTTTAACAAAGGAGTAATTGTAATATTTGAGCAATATAAATAAAATCAGAATAGCAGCAAGCATCATGTATAAAATTATTTGAAATCTGAATAACAGATCGATTTTTTTTAATTCATTTTTTGATCCAATGTTTAACTTTAAAAAATTAATTTCCTGATTAACAATATTGTCTTTTATTATTTTATTTTCATTTTCATTATTGATCAAATTTTTATTTTCCAGATCAGTATTAATTGATGAGTTGTCTTTTATATTTTTATTGTTCTCGATAATCTTTCCAGCTACTGTAAGTTTTATTGAATTTCCTTTGATGGTTTTATATTTTTTTTCATTAGCATCAAAATATGAAAAATCTTCTATACTGACATTATATTTACCTGGTTTTGAAGGAACCAATATTATTTCCCATGTTTTTATTTTAGTGCGGTTGTCTGCAGTTTTTGTTTCACTTTTAGTTGAATAAATATCAATATTTTCATCAACTCCAAAATTTATTTTATCTATATTGTGAAAATTTCCTTCACCTTCCAATGAAATGAACAATGTACTTGCTTCAGATGGATTTATTTTTTGCGGATTTAAGCTGTATGAGATATTAAAATTGCCAACTGCACCATCAAAATTTCGGTGTTCATTTTCTTTAGGAGGCAATGGCTTGACATTAATAACAACGGGTTTTGTTTTCAAGTCGATGGTATCCTGTATTGCAAAAAAATCATTTGATGTTATCCCGTCAAAATTAATCTCAAATGGTTCAATTTCATATTCTCCTGATTTTGAAATATAAATTCTATCTTTTTCAATTGTATGCTTAGCATAAGCATAGTTATTAATTATTACTTTTTCACTCAAAATATTATTTTTGTTCAGCAGGTTTTCAATCCATGCATTGGATGGATAATTTAATTTTTTTATGTTTCTTATCCTGAAATCATAATTTCGATAACAGTATAGATTTACCTCTATATCAACAAACTCATTTTCGAAAATTTCTTTTTTTGTCTGTTCTGTTTTAATTATATAATAATTGCTTTTATCGCTTTCATAATTTTTTTCTTTTATATTATTTGATACATTATTACCAACATTATTGGCGCTAACATTTATTGATGTTATATTGCTTTGAAATTTTTTATTTTTTACTCTGATCACAAAAGGTCCTATGTCATATTTACCTTCTTTGCTTATTTTGCAGATATATTCAAAATTAATTGAAATGGTTTTTTGAATACCTTGATTAGATGCCATCATATTAATATTTCTGCTCTGCCCGTATTGTTTAATTGCAACACATTGATCCAATTGCGGATATTCATCAATATTTATATCATCTGTATCACTGGTTATTATCAAAGAAATTCTAAAATCCTCATTTACTGCAACTTCTTGTTTACTTGCTGCCAGATCAACAGAAACTTCCTGAGAATTCATAAAAAGAGAGAAAGCAAAAAAATTAATAATAATTATTATTTTCTTTACCAAGATTGATTCCTTGAATTATAATTATTATTCCTTTTATTATCTCTTTTTTCTTTTTCTTCTAAAGCTTTCAAAATATTTTCTATATCCTTTTTGTTTAAATTTTTTTCATCATAGCTTGATTGATTATTATCATTTTGTTTCTTATCATTATTTTTTTCTTCATTATTTTCTTCAGTTTTTTGTTCATTTTGATTTTTTTGTGATTCATCCTTTAACAAATTGCTTATAACATAATTATATCTTGTATCATCGTCCTGGTCATTATAATTTAAACTTTTTTTAAACAATTCTGCCGCTGCCTCATAATTATGTTCTTTAAAAGCACATAATCCCTGATTGTAAAAAATTTTTGCCAACAATCTGTCTTTTTTACCAAGTGCTGCTGCATTTTCATAGCTGTCCATTGCATTTTTATTATCATTAAGAAACATATAAGTATTTCCTATATTATAATAAAGCTTTGTTAAAAGTTCATCATTAAGTGTGCTGACTGCAGACTTATATTGCTGAAGGGCTTTTTTAAAATTTCCTTTTTTAAAAGACAAATTTCCCCAAAAGCCTCCGTTTGGATCTTTAAAAATATTATTGTTTTCCATAATATCACTGGTGTTATCTGATATGGAAAATATCATACTATTATTAAAAATTAATAATAAAAATGTAATTAATAAAACAAGATTTTTTTTATCAAACATCCATGAAAGACTCTTTTCATGAAATTTTATTATTTTACCCTGATCTAAAATGAAACCAAGACAGAACAAAATCAGAGCAGGCAGTATAAAAAGGTCATATCTGTCTGTTTTTTGTTTATAGCTGATTTTTCCATGATCAATTGTTTTTAAATTTTTTAAATTATTAAAAGCATCTTTAATGAATGTTTTTCTATTTACCGAACCAAAATAAACGGCACCGGTTTCATTTGCAATATACTTAAGTTGATTTTCATCAAGCCGGCTTCTTACAGGTTTGCCTGCATCATCTTTGATATAGTCGATAATTTCATCATTTGCATTTTTTATTGGTATTAATTTCCCCTCTTCTGTGCCAACGCCTGCTGTAAAAATTTTTATATCTTCATCTTTTACTTTTTTAATTATATTTTTGATGTCACCCTGAATATTTTCTCCATCTGTCAGCATTAAAATTATTCTTTCTGCTGTTATTTCATTTTCTAAAAGGTTTGCGGTTTGATATATGGCATTTGGTATATTTGTTCCACCTTTTCCGATCATACCGGGTGTCAGGGATTCCAAAAAAAAGCTGATTGCGGCATAATCATGCGTCAAAGGACTCATTATTGTCGGTTCATCCGAAAATATAATAAGACCGTATCTGTCACCTGTTTCAAGCTCAAATAGAGTTTGAATATTTAATTTTGCAAGTTCAAGTCTTGAAGGGATCACATCTTTTACCGCCATTGAATTGGATACATCAAGTAAAATATAAACATCCTTTCCTTTAATTTTAGAGTCGATGGATTCTACGCCCCATTTGGGTCTTGCCAGACCAATTATCGATAAAATTATAGCAAGTGTATAAAAGATTATTTTCAACCATTTCTGACCTTCTGAATGGTATGGTATCACTATCTCTGTGTTTTTTCCGGCAATTTTATTGACTCTTTTTTTTAATATCAAAATATCCAGAACCATAAAAAATACTATGACCGGTAGTGCTGAAAATAATATAAAAATTTTAGGATTTTCAAACATTATGATATCCTTTTAAATATAAAAATATTCATTAGTATTCCGATTAATAACAATGATAGACCGAAAGAAGCGTATTTATAACCAACATTTTTAAATCTTGAAAATTCATAGGTTTCGATTTTATGCTTTTCAAGTTTATCTATCTGTTCGAATATCGGTGCCAGTTCTCCGGATGTTTTGGCATGGAAAAATGTTCCTCCTGTTTTTTCCGCAATAAATTTAAGCAGGTCAAGATCCACTTCAGCTTTGTCTCCAACTCCTACTGTATATACTTTTATATTTGTTTGAGAGGCTATTTCAGCGGCAGCCTGAGGACTTATTTCACCGCTATTGTTTATTCCGTCTGTTACAAGAATTACGATTTTTGATATACTGCTTTCGCTATCTTTAATCTTTATCAGTCTGTTTACTGCACTTGCTAATCCGATACCAATGGCTGTTTTTTGGGCAGAGGGATTATGCGGATTAATTTTTATTATTTTAACTATGGCTTCGAGTATTTGGGAATTTAGTGTTGCAGGAGATCTTACAAAGGAGTTTTCTCCGAATGTCACAAGACCAATTCTGTCCCCTTTTCGTTTTTGTATGAAATTCAATATTATATTTTTTGCGCCTTCAATACGGCTCTGCTGTAAAAAGTCTTCATTAAGCATGCTGGCTGAAGTATCAAGAGCGATTATAATATCAATACCTTTTGAAACTATTCTTTCTTTTTTTACGCCATATTGCGGTTTGGTAAGGCTGAAAGCTGTAATAAACATTCCTGATAATATTAAAATCAATGTTATATAATATCCGGGTATAAGAAAGGAAAAGCCTGTTGAAAAATTACTGACTCCGCTTATTTTTACTCCCTTTTTATATATAAATTTTGATACAACAAGGATTATCAAACATATGAGAGGAAGTATAAGATAAAAAAGCGCCCAAGGATTACCGAGTCTGTATATTTTCATAAAATCCCTTTTTTAATTTTGTTCATTTAGATTTTCCTGTTTATTAATTTGAACAAGTTTATATTGATGAATTTCTGTTCCAAGTTTTTTTAATGTTTCCTTTTTGTTTTCCAGGTTTTCTATTTCATATTTTGCTTTAGCAAATTTTATAAGATCGGTTTCCTCTAAAATATCTTTTATCCGGACTATTAAGTTTTGATCAAAATATATATTTCTCAATGTTAATATTAGTTCATTTGTGGTTTCAGAAGGTGCATTAAATGAAAACTCCATAAAGATAAGTTCTTTTAAAATTTCAGACATCTGTGATAATTTTATTTCTACTTTTTTCCTGTCGTCATTTATGCTGAAATTTAATTTTTCGATTTTCACCAGAAAATTTTCATAAGGCGATAGATTATTTTGTGAATGCTTTTCCTTTGATTTGAAGATCAATTTATATATAAAATAATAGGTCAATAATCCAATCAGGACAATCAAAAGAATTATAAGAATCACCTTGATATAAAAAGAAAACCTAAACGGCATTTTTGCCTGAGGTTTTTCTTTTTTTAGTTCGATCTTTGAAGGGTCTTTAATTTTTTTAATTGTTTCTATCTCTTCTAAAGATAGAGGACTTGCCACTTCTATAGTATATCTTTCTGTTATTAAATTAAAAAGCTCTTCATCCTTAGAGCTTACCGGTATAGTAAGGGAAAAATCTTTATAATTACCCGCTTCATAAAAGGTGAAAATAATCTCAAGACTTAATGTTTTATTGTTATAACTGTCTTTGTATGATAGTACTTCAGCCTTATTATTTGAAAAAGTTAAGTTGTTCCAGAAAACTTTTGACTCTTTAAATTTTTCATCGGTAATCGTAACTGTAAGTTTTATTTTTTCTCCAAGTTTAATATTTGTTTTTGAAATTTTCGATTTGATGAAATCATCGGTCTGGTCAGGGTATAATTTTATAATAAAAAGTAAAGATATAAATAAAAAAACAGCCTTTTTTTTCATTGTTTTATCTTTTTTAATCGTAGTTTAAAATATTTCATTATGACTTTTTCAATATCATCATCTGTTTTAATGAACATAGGTTCAATTTTATATTTTTTTAATTCATTCAGTAATGTTTCTTTTTCTTTTTTTCTTTTCATTATGGAATTTTTATAATAACTGCTCGATGTATCTACAAGTTTTGTTTCTCCGGTCTCATTGTCTATCATGTCAACCAGCCCCAGATTAATCGGAAGTTCCTCAAACTCGTCACTGAAAACGACCGGTATTATATCATG
>JAFGQB010000301.1 GCA_016935915.1 Spirochaetota bacterium | reverse complement strand
GGCCATCGTCCGAGATTTACTGATAAGTACGCAGTGGCAATCTCCACCACCTGCGGAGTCGGTCTTAAGGAAGCTCTTAAGTACCTGACTTTCAGCACAGCCGGTGCATGGGGCTTTAAACTGGCAGGCACACTCGGAGCTCAAACTCATCCTTTTTATCTTAACAAAAAATCAGGAAAAAAGCTTGATGATAATATTGAGACTCTTGCAAAGAAATTCTACAATGTCCTGTCTCAGAAAGAATTACCTCCTTTAAAGCTGGGTGAATTAATGAGATATATTTCGATGATGAAAATTTCTAACTATTCAAAGGAGTTTTTTCCTGCGGATTACAAGTTCTACCATGAAAACAAGGAACCCGGCACAAAATACTATCACAAGTCTGCAAAAACAGGTTTTTTTACAAAAACGGTTGCAAAGATCCTCGGCCTGATGATTGACAGATCAATGCGTAAAATCAGTAGGAGATCGGATATGAATCAAAAGTTTCTTGAATGGTAATGCATGTCGAAGACAATAGTGACTGTCCCCTGTGCCCTTTTCTTATTAGTTAAAGTGAGTTTAAGAACCGTCCCCAGACTTAAAAAATCATTGACAAAAAAAGTCATATATATTATATTTGTTTATCTTAAGTTTAGTATTTTAACGCAGTTTGTTAAATAATCAAAAATGTTGCATTAAATAAGCCTGAAAATTATTGGCTTTGTACTCAAAAATATACTAACAGTTAAAACAGTATTTTTTACTTTAAGTGAAGTAAATCGTTTTTTATATGTGAAATATCGAGTTTTTTAAACTCGTTGTTTAATATAAAAAAATTAAATAAAAGGAGTTAATATGATTTTAGATGATTTTAATTTAAAAGGCAAGGTTGCAATAGTGACTGGAGCTAGCACGGGTTTGGGACAGGGCATGGCTTACGGTCTTGCAGAAGCAGGCGCAGACATAGTGGGCGTTGATTATGTTGAAATGGACGAGACAAAAAAGCATATCGAATCACTCGGCAGAAAGTTCCTGGGTTTAAAAGAGAACTTAATGAGCATTGAACCTGTCAACAGGATCGTTGAGTCTGCAGTAAAAACTTTCGGCAAACTTGACATACTTGTGAACAATGCAGGTATTATAAGAAGAGAAGATGCCATCAATTTCAGCGAAAAAGACTGGGATGATACAATGAACATAAATGTCAAGACAACATTTTTCTTAAGTCAGGCAGCTGCAAAGCAGTTCTTAAAACAGGGCTCAGGCGGTAAAATCGTAAGTGTTGCTTCATTGCTTTCTTTTCAGGGAGGCATAAGAGTTCCTTCATATACGGCAAGTAAAAGCGGTGTAATGGGCATTACAAGATTGATGGCTAACGAATGGGCAAAGCATAATATAAACTGCAATGCAATTGCACCGGGTTATATGGCTACAAACAATACAGCTCCTTTAAGAGCAGATGCAGAAAGAAGCAAGGCTATTCTGGATAGGATACCTGCAGGCAAATGGGGAGATCCTAAAGACCTTCAGGGTGTTGTTGTTTTTCTGGCAAGTGCAGCATCAAACTATGTTAACGGCTATACGATTGCTGTTGACGGCGGATGGCTTGCAAGATAATCATAAAAGAGGTACAGTATGAACCTTGGTGTAAGAGCGCATGATGCAGGAAAATGCAGGCTGGAGGACTTTGAGCTTTTTGCACAAAAGATATCCTCATACGGTTTTAAGAGCATTCAGCTTGCCATGCAAAAATCAATAGAGGGTCTGTCCCTAAAACCGGGTTATTTAAACCCGGGCATTGCAAATTATATAAGAAAAGCATTGGATAAAAACGGGCTTTATACTGCTGTCCTGGGCTGCTATATAAATCCTGTTCATCCTGATAAGAATATAAGAAGGATGCATCTTGATACTTTTAAGGATCATATCAAATTTGCCCGGGATTTCGGGTGCTCTGTGGTCGGCACTGAAACTGGTTCAATAAATCCCGATTGTTCATATAATCAGGGTACTTATACAGATCAGGTATTCAATGAGTTCATCAAAAGCATTGTAGAGCTTGTTGAAGAAGCGTCAAAATTCGGCGTATTTGTTGCGATAGAGGCTGTCGCAAATACGCATACAATCGATACACCTGAAAGAATGAAAAGGGTGATTGATATTGTTAAGTCTGATAATCTTCAGGTGATCTTTGACCCGGTCAATATGCTTGATGACAACAATATTAATAAACAGGACGATATGATAAAGGAGTCCTTTGACCTTCTGGCTGACAGGATGGTTGTCATTCATGCAAAGGATTTTATCATAGATAATGGTAAAAGAAAGAGAGTTCCGGCAGGCAGGGGTTTGTTCAATTTTGAGCTTTTTTTCAAGCTTTTAAAAGAATACAGACCTTATATCACTGTTCTTCTGGAAGACAGCAAGCCGGACAGTTTTGCAGATTCTATGAGTTTTATAAATGGCATTTATGATAAATGCTAAAGAGCGGCAATAATTACATTTTATTTAAATAATATAGATTCCTGCTTACGCAGGAATGACATGAAGAAAAAGGAGAGTTTTATGGAAATTAGACATGCAATTCATCAGGAACAGTTTAAAAGAATGACTACTGATGAGGTAAGAAAACATTTATTGATACAGGATCTTTTTACTCAGGATAAGATCAACCTGGTTTACAGTCATATTGACAGGATTATAGTCGGCGGAGCAAAACCTGTAAGAGAAAAACTAAAGCTTGAGGCAGGCAAAGAGATTGGTGCTGATTTTTTTCTTGCAAGAAGAGAGATGGGGATAATCAATGTAGGCAGTAAGGGAACTGTTGAAGTTGACGGAACAAAATATGACCTTGATAATCAGGACGGCCTATATATAGGAATGGGTGCAAAAGATGTGTTTTTTTCTTCAAGCGATAAAGACAATCCTGCAAAATTTTATTTGAACAGCGCTCCGGCTCATGTTAATTATCCCAATGTTAAAATAAACATCAAGGATGCAAATCCCAGACAGATGGGTTCAATTGAGCAGTCAAACAAAAGAACGATCTATCAGTACATTCATCCTGCGGTAATGAAAAGCTGCCAGCTTGTAATGGGACTGACGATCTTAGAACCGAACAACATGTGGAACTCAATGCCCTGCCACACTCATGACAGAAGAATGGAAGTTTATTTTTATTTTAACCTTCCAGGTGATAGCGTTGTTTTTCATATGATAGGTGAACCAACTGAAACAAGACATGTTGTTATGAGAAATGAAGAGGCTGTCATAATGCCAAGCTGGTCGATCCATACCGGTGTGGGCACAAGCAACTATACTTTCATCTGGGGTATGGTCGGAGAAAATCAGACCTTTGATGATATGGACCATGTTCCAATGAAAACTTTAAAATAATAATTTATATTTTTAAACCGCGGATTATGTAGGGACGTGATTAATCGCGTCCCTACGGTATTTAAATTATTTATCAAATAAAGGATTATATTATGTCAAAAAAAGATGATTTTAAAGATTTCTTCAATGCATCCGATCTTGAACCCGAGACCGTTGAAGGCAATGTTACAAGATATATTTATACAGGTAAAAACCTGCAGGTAGTTGAATACAGGTTCCCGCCGAATAAGGTTTTTCCTGAACACAAGCATGATGAACATGAGCAGATGGGCTACCTTGTCAGCGGTAAAATGGGTTTTAAAGTCGGGGGAGTAGAAAAGATCTTAATGCCCGGTGATTATTATCATGCTCAAATCGGGGTAGTTCATAACTCATGGACCTTTGATGAACCTTCAGTGCTTCTTGACTTTTTCTCACCGCCAAGGGATGATCTTAAGAAATAGAGGCTTTTATTTTTTTTTGCGCTCTAAAGATGACCGGAAACTAAAAAACTGCTAGATTACATGGTTAAACTGTATTTATATTTATTTTAAAATTTATTAAATAACAGTAGAGACAGGACAATGCTCTGTTTCAACTGTTATTTAATAAATCCATTATTAAAAACATTATTGATTATCTTTATTAAACCACTCAAGGTATTCCATATCATTATACAGTAAATAGGATTTTCCGGCAATTAAAGTGTGATCTTATTATCATAAGTCAAATTTCGAATAAAATATAATAAACAGACATAGATTGCTTCGTCGTTACACTCCTCGCAATGACTTGTAATTTCAATGAATGAGGCGGCATCTCATGAAATTTCTTAGGTTAATC
>JAFGQB010000059.1 GCA_016935915.1 Spirochaetota bacterium | reverse complement strand
GGTGATCATGCTAAAATCGGTATCAGGGCACCGATCGATGTCAAGGTTTACAGGAAAGAAATTTATGAAGAAATACAGGCTGCAAATATTCAGGCAAGTAAAATTAATCCTGAAAACCTCAAAAATGTGGGTGATTTGTTTAAAAAAGATGATAAACAAGAGTAATTTTATCTTTCTAAATCAAAATTATTTTTATTGCTGAAATATATTAATATAGGTATCAATAAAGTAAATAATGAGAAAACTACAATAAAAATAATAATTAATAATTTAATAAGTTTCATAATATTTTATAATTAATTTATCAATATTTTTTATAAATAATCAAATAAAATAACATTTTTTTTACCTTATACATTTAAATTAAAATTATAATAATTATTTACAATTCATTAATTTAAATTGAATTTTTTAAAAAATTAATATAAAAAGTTATTTTAATTAATTTATTAAAATCAGGAGTTTTCATAAATGTCAGATATCAAAAAGATTGCCCTAGCCTATTCTGGAGGTCTTGATACATCTATAATTATAAATTGGCTTAAAGAAAATTATAATGCAGAGGTTGTAGCTATTTGCACAAATGTCGGACAGGAAGAGGAACTTGATGGGCTTGAAAAAAGAGCAATTAAATCAGGAGCTTCCAAATTTTACTGCATTGATATAAGAAAAGAATTTGTTGAAGATTATATTTTCCCAATGGCAATGTGCGGAGCGCTTTATGAAGGTAAATATCTTTTAGGTACTTCCATTGCAAGACCTGTTCAGGCAAAAACTCAAGTTGAATATGCTTTAAAGGAAGGTTGTGATGCATTATCTCATGGTTGTACAGGTAAAGGTAATGATCAGGTCCGATTTGAATTAACCTATAAAGCATTGGCTCCACATCTGAAAGTAATAGCTCCATGGAGAATTTGGGACATTAAATCAAGGGAAGATGCTATAAGTTATGCAGAAAAACATAATATTGATCTGGGGAATATTTCAAGAACCAAATTATATTCAAGGGATAGAAATATCTGGCATATAAGTCATGAAGGCGGAGAATTGGAAGATCTCAATAATCGACCAAACGAAGATATGTACATTTTAACAAAATCTCCAAAAAATGCACCTGATAAAGAAACAGAAATAGAACTAACATTTGAAAGCGGAATTGCAGTAAGCCTAAACGGCAAAAAAATGAATGGCGTTGAGCTTCTTACCGTCTTAAATAAACTTGGTAATGAAAATGGTATAGGCAGAACAGATATTGTTGAAAATAGACTTGTCGGGATGAAAAGTCATGGGGTTTATGAAACTCCTGGAGGTACAATTTTATACTTCGCACTTAAAGAGCTTCGTATGATGGTTCTTGATAAAGATTCTTTAAGATTGATCGAATATATTTCAACATTATATGCTGATCTTGTTTATAACGGTAAATATTTTACTCATATAAGAAAAAATCTTGAAGATTTAATAAAAAAACTGATGAAATATGCCACAGGTAAAATTAAACTTGTTTTATATAAAGGCAATATAATATTAACTGGAAGATTGTCAGACTATTCATTATATAATCAAGAATTAGCCTCTTTTACAACTGGAGAACTTTACAGTCATAAAGATGCCGGAGGATTTATTAATCTATTTGGTCTTCAAGTAGGCATAGAATCTCAAATCCATCATAAAAATAAGGATATAAAGAATGAAAAATAAAAAAGCATGGTCAGGCAGATTTAGAGAAGAAATGGATCCTTTATTTGAAAAAATGAATCAATCATTATCATTTGATATAAGATTATACAAACAAGACATTTTATTAAATAAAGTATATTCCAATGAGCTTAACAAACTTGGAATAATATCAGATGAAGATTTAAATAAAATAATTGAAGGATTAGATGTTCTTGAAAAAGACATCGAAAAAAAAGGCATATCTATATTCACCGATGAAATAGAAGATATCCATATGGGTATTGAAACACTGTTAGTAAAGAAAATCGGCGAATCTGCAAAAAGAATTCATGCGGGTAAAAGCAGAAATGATCAAATAGCAACAGATATTAGAATATATCTGATAGATGAAATTAAAGAAATATCAATATTATTAAAAAATTTTTTGGAATCAATTGTATTTGTTGCGGAAAACAATTTAGATATAATTATGCCGGGTTATACTCATTTAAGACATGCACAACCGCTTTTATTTTCACACTATATTATGTCTTTTTTCTTTTCTTTAGAAAGAGATTATGAAAGACTTGCTGATTCTTTAAAAAGAATCTCAATAATGCCTTTAGGCAGCGCTGCATTGTCTGGTTCTGGATTTAATCTTAACAGGGAAAAATTAAGAAAAGATCTTGGATTTAAATATATAAGCAAGAATTCTATTGATGCAGTTCTATCAAGAGATTTTATACTTGAATTTTTATCAAATATCTCAATAATGTCAATTACTTTATCAAGATTTGCGGAAGATTTTATTCTATATTCATCCGAGCATTTTAACTTTTTTATCTTAAGTGACAAAATAACTACTGGTTCTTCAATAATGCCAAATAAAAAAAATCCAGATTCTCTTGAGCTTACCAGGGCAAAGACTGGAAGAATTTTAGGCAACTTTGTTGCATTATTTACTGTCTTAAAATCATTGCCTTCAACTTATAATAAAGATTTACAGGAAGATAAAGAAAGATTATTTGATACTATTGATACTATAAAAGATGTTTTAAAAGTAAATAAAATAGTTTTAGATTATTTAGAATTAAATAAAACAATAATGAAAAACTCCATTGATACATTATCTTTTGCTACTGAACTTGTTGATTATTTAACATTAAAAAATGTACCTTTTAGAGAAGCACATCATATTGTTGGTAAAATAGTTATGAATTGTGTAGAAAATCAGTTTTATCTAACTTCCCTTACCGAAAAAATGCTAGTATCCTATGATAAAAACTTTAAAGGTATTAAAGATGACTGGGCAAACATTGAAACATTCTTAAAAAGAAGAGAACTTGAAGGCGGTACCGGATTAAATTCAGTAAAAAAACAAATCGATTATGCAAAAAAAAAATTAACGAATAACTTTACAATTTAATAAATTAGTCAGATGTTCAATTAAAAAATGAAAATTGATAATAAAAAAATATCTATTAGCGTAATTGTTTTTTCAGTTTTAATAATTAATTTTTTATTTTGCTGTCTTATTAATAAATATCAAATTAATAAATCTTTGCAAAATTTACTATATGATAAGATATCTAAAATCAAATCAAAATATAATTACGAAAATGAAAAAATATTTAATAACATTGTACTTGTAAAAATAGATAAAAAAACAATAATAGATTATCAATCAAAAAAAAATTATACTTTCCCATGGCCAAGAAACTTTTTAGTCCTGCTTGCATCTCATTGCATAAATCATGGCGCTAAAATTGTAGTATTTGATATTTTAATGCCCGAACCTGATGTAAACAGGGCAGATTCAATTGGTTTTGAAAATGATCAATTATTCTGTGAAATTTTATCAACATCCAATAAAATTATAATACCTTTTAAAATTGTTGAACATGGATATTATGATAGCACCAATACTTTACATATCCAAGATACATATAAATATAAAAACATAAAAGAATTTAAATATTTAGAACCGCCTTATAGCTTATTCAGTGAAAATACCGATAATATTGCATTTAATTTTATTCCAAAGGATAAAAATAATATTATAAGAAATTATTATCCATTAATTAAAATTAAAAATAAATTATATCCTTCCATTGCATCAGCCTGTTATATTTTATTTAATAAAAAAAGTTTGCCAAAAAAAATTAATTTAAATAATGAAGGAACATTAAAACTTAACTGGTTTTTAAATATTAATAAAAATTATTTTAAGTACATGACCGTTGATGATGTTTATAACGATTATCTTGAATCAAAAAAAAATAAATCGATTGATCAAATTAATGAAAACTATAAAGATAAAATATTTTTTTTCGGATCAGATATTGCCGAATTGTCAGGACTTTCAAAAACCAATTTAAGCACAACTAAATATTTTTCAAATATTGATATTCATGCCAATGCATTATTAAATTTATTAAATAGTAATTGGATAAAATTTATTAATATCAACATTGAATTATTGATCTATTCATTAATTATTTCTACATTTATTTATTTATTGTTTTATTATAAATCAGCAAAAAAATACCTGCTTTATTATTTTATTTTAATTTTAAATATGATATTTATACATATTCTAATTTATTTATTTCTAAATATAGAATTAAACAGTTCAATTTTTTTATTTTTTAGTATTTCATCCTATTTTACTGCTTCAATAATATATCTATTTTTATATGGTTTTAAAAAATATAATATCATATTCTATTTTAAAAATCGTATTTCTGATAAATTATTAAAAATTATAATTAATAATGAAAAATTTTTAAATAAAAAAATCACTAATTCAACAGCAACAGTTATGTTCATAGATATAGAGAATTTCTCTAAATTTACTGAAAAATATACAAATGATGATATTTTAAATATTACTAATCTTTATTTAAAAAAAATCAGTGATATTATAATTTCAAATAAAGGATATATAAATAAGTATCTTGGCAGTGGTTTAATGGCAATCTTTGGATCACCGCATTTTTATGTTGAACATGCTGATATGGCTTTAAAATCGGCTATAGAATGTTATAATTTCAGTAAAAGTTTATTTAATATTTATAATATAAATATAAGAATAGGTATAAATTCTGGAAATATAATTGAAGGTTTTTTTATAAACAATATACCGAGAGAATATACAATAATAGGTAACAATGTAAAAATAGCTAATAAATTAGAAAAGTTTAATAAAAAAATATCAACTCCTATTTTAGTCGGTGAAAACAGTTATAAAGTGCTTAAGAAAAATTATAATCTTAACTATTTAGGAAATTTCATTTTTGATGATAATGAAAATAGTTATAGAATATACTATTATTCAGATACAGATAAAATAACAAAAGATTATTTTGATTTAATGATTGAATCATTTGAAAATAAAGATAAAAAAAATTTTAAAAGATATCTTGAATATTTTATTACAAATAATGTAAATTTCATCCCGATTTATCTATATATCAATCAACTGAAAGAAGATAAAAATAATTTTGGTATGCCCATTAAAATAATGATCTAATTGAAAAAATTTTTTTCATATAGCAATACAGGAACCGCTCCAATTTTAATAATTTTATTTTGTGGAATTTTTTTATCTTCGTGAAACAGAGTTCTTAAATTAAATCCCTTTTTATATTTTTCAGTATTAAAATCTTTTAATCTTTTGGAATCATTAACAGCAATCCAGATCATCACTGCTTTGGCGCCATTTTGTCTAGATAGCTCAGCGATCCAAATATTTGACTGTTTTTTTATATTCTCAATTTTTGAACCTATTAGCCATTCTTGTACTTCTTTAAATGCAATACCAATCTTGTTAATAGTTTCAGGTTTTTCATCATTTTCGATCATCTTGATTATTTTTTTATTATTCCATGCATAGAACATTACCCTATCTACACCATAATACCATTGAAGTACTGACAATCTTGCAATATAACCGGCACCTAACTCTTCATCAACATTTTCCTGCCTGTAACCGCATTCCGTATTCCATATAGGTTTATCTTCAATTTTATTATTTTTTTGATATGATTTAATTGTATTAATTGTTGTGACTACTTTTTCAGGAGTATGTGATTTGAACCATACATAAAAATGAGTACCGATAATATCAATATAATCTTTGCCGCCAGCCATTAAAAAACTATTAAGCCAAGGTATTAATATAAGATATCCTGTAACTGAAGGTGATATGATCTTATTATCAGGGTCAACTTCTTTTAAAACCTTACTTGCCTCTTTTACAAGTTCAACCATTTTTTTGGGACTTCCAGTAAAAAACATACTCATATCAGGTTCATTCCAAATTTCCCAATATTTTATTTTCCCTTTATATCGTTGAGCTATTGTTCTGACATACTTTTTCCAATCATTTATATTCTTAGGTTCAGATGCAGTTAAATTTTCTCCATATCCTGATTTATCACCGGGTCTCTTGGCTGCCCATTTTGGAGAAAGCCCGATATTGATTACTATATCAACGGAATGTTCAATTGCCATTTCTACATATTTATCAAGCATTGAAAAATTATATTCATTACTATTATAAGGTTGTATTTCTGGCCAACAAATGCCTGCATCCCATAATCGCCATGTTTTAAATGGCACAGATGGCCATGGTCTTTCTTTATGAGGTGGTTCTTTTTTAACAAGTCGATGAACATGGAGCCCAAAATATGAAGCAGGTACATATCCATTATTACAGAACAAAAAAAAACATAAAAGATTTGATATTATTAAAATTATTATAATTCTTTTCATGGATTATTATTTTTCCTTTATAAAATTTAAAGCAATAAATTATGTGAGTCTGATTTCAAGATGTTCATCTGTGTATGAATGAAAATCAATTTCCTGAAAAATAGTATCGCACCATTCAAATTTTTCAAGATAATATACATCAATATTATTAAATATAAGCATATTATAAAAATTCAGAAATCTTGCTACATGATCATTGACTTTTTTTACAGCATAATTCACAGTGGTCCCTGTGGATATGATAAAAGCCCAACATGACGTTTGGGCAATTAATAATTCCCTTGCCATCTGATTCAATACCCTCACGATCAAACTGTCAACAGCGTCTTTATATTTATTTGCCATTTCAACCATTTTAATGGAACATTCATGCAGATGTTTATAAATCCAGTCATTTGAACCATTGATCCATACATCAAAAAAACCTTTGTTGCCCCATGTTGACATACATGGAGTTGAAACTTGATTTTCAGGATATTTCTTCAAATATTCTGCAGGAGTAATCATTGATATTACACTTGACTGACTGATCTCTTTGCACAGCTGATATATAAATTCAGGTCCTTCATACCACCAGTGCCCGAAGAGTTCTGCATCATAAGGAGCTACAATAATCGGCTCTCTATCCATTATTGATTCCAAAAACTCTATCTGTTTTTCACGGTTATATTTAAAATTAGCAGCATGAGTTTTGACTTTATTATATGCCCATTCGGGATTATAAGGTTCTTTATTAACATTTTTACCTGTTATTCTATAATATTTAAATCCTGTCATGATCCTTATATTATTCGGGTGAATATAAGGACCTATGTAATCAAGCGGTAAATCATAACCTATGTCTCTGTAAAAATCCCTGTAATCAATGTCTCCTGGATAACCTTCTGTTGAGGACCAGACCTGCTTGCTTGACTCAACATCTCTACCAAATACGGCAATTCCGTTATTGCAATATAATGGCGCAAAAACACCGTATTTTGGACGCTTTTCAGCATATAAAATCCCGTGAGTATCAACAAAAAAATATTTAATACCCCACCTTTCAAAAATTTCCTCCAAACCGGGATAATATGCACATTCTGAATTCCAGATACCTTGAGGATATTTATCAAAATGTTTATAATAGTTTTTCACAGCAATTTCAATTTGAGAATTGATGGTATTTTTATTAATATTCAAAAGAGGAAGCATACCGTGAGTAGCACCGCATGTAATGATATTTATTAATTCTTTATCCTGAAAAAATTTAAATCCATTTATCAAATTTTTTTCATATTTGTTAACAAAAATATCATAACATAATTTCAATTTGTTATTATACATTAAACTTGTCTGATAAAATTCTGTGTTTTTTGTCCTTTCTATTTCATTATAAGATAATTCTATAAGTTTATTGAGTTTATTGATGAATCTGTTTTGAAGCAATGAATCTGAAAACATTTCACACAAAGATGGACTTAAGGTCATTGTAATTCTGAAATCAATTTTTTCATCATATAACCTGGAAAAAACATTTAAAAGAGGAATATAGGTTTCAATTAATCCCTCATAAAACCAATCCTCTTCTAAAAAATTATCAAATTCGGGATGTCGTATAAAAGGAAGATGTGCATGAAGTAATAAACAAAGATAACCTTTAGTCATTAAATCTCCAACTAAATTATAAAAAAATTTTTTACAATATTATTTTTTATAAATATATAAAAGAAATTTTTATTTTTTTAATAATTTCATAATTATATAAAAAAAAAGTATATAAGAATATACAATAAAATTACTTATAATTTACCGCTTGATATTGATTCTTCAATATTACCGGCTAAAAATTTCATTAATTCCTGACTCCCGTCATGAGTAAATAAAACATTTGCTCCTGATGCTTCAAGGATCAATTTATATTTTTCATTATTAATTATCCATTTTTCATCGATTTCATTTGAAATTTCATCTCTTGGAACAACAACACTGTTTGAACTGATGACAGATATGAATTTTCCTGACTTCATATATCCTATCTGGGCGATATATTTTCTGTTTGGTTTGTCAAAATCTATATACCAGCTGGAACAATCATTGTTTAATTTAATATCCTGAAAAACAGTTGTTTTATCAATTCCACCTTTTTCAGTTATATCATAAAGCCTTAAATATTTATCAATATTATTATTTTGTAATCCGTGTTCATTTTTTGTGCTATCTGAGAATTCCCAGTAAGCATAACCTTTATATGGATTTACTATTAATAATATCAACTTGTCTTTACCATAGTTATCTGGTAATTTATCACTGTTTTCTGTTATTACAGGTTTTTTTTGAATGCTTTTTATTGTTTTAGATGTTTTTTCTTTATTTTTTTTTGTTTCATTTGACTTTTTTATTGAATTTGATTTTATTATTTCTTTTTCGCTTTTTAAAATAAGTTCAACTAAATCATCCTTTTTGATCTTATCAGGATATTTTATTTTGCTCTTATCTGCAATTTTTTTTAATTCTGAAAGCGTTTTGCTTTTTAATTCTTTTTCATTCAACATACATAACCTCCTTTATGAATATTATGAAATTATATATTAATTAAATATTTTTTTACATCAAAAATCAATAAATTTTTAATTAATTTAATATTTTACATTTCATTTGAATATTTAATAAAATTTTGTTGTTTTTATAAATAAGTATTTACAATATTAACTACTTTTAATACTGCATCAATTAATCTATTTTTAAAATCATAATATAAAGAAATTTTATGAAATTCCGAAACTATAAAAAAGGAATTTTTTTCGAAAAATGAATAAATCTTTGATAATTGTTTTATCTGTATTATTAACTCTTATAGTAATAGCCATAGCTATAATAATTTTACAATCAGATATAATTAACTTTATAAATAATAATGAATTCTTATCAAATTATCTCAAAATAGAGGACAAAACACATGAAAATGATTATCAATTAATAAATAAAGACAAAATTTTATATATTGACAACGAAATAACTGATCTTACAACTGATATGAAAAAAGATGATATTTTTATATCTGATATTGAAGAAGATGAATTAAAAAAATATGTATTAAAAAACGGAAAATTATATGAAAAAAAATCAAAATACACATATAAAAGTTTTTTTAGTAATAAAGGAAGTGATTTTGACAGTATTAATTTCAATGCACTTGGAGAATATGTTTCTTCTGAAGAAAGAGAATACAGATATAACATAGTAAAAGGATTGAAAGTAAAAACAATTATCATTGATCATATCACAAAAGGTAATGGCATATCACAAGAATATTATAAAGTAGCATACAAAACAAATATGATACCTTCAAAAATACTTGACCAGCTTGTAGAAAGTAAAGAATTCCGTGATCTGATACCCAGACAATATCTCAATACAGAAAATAAATTATCAACTTTAAAAAAAGGACAAAAAATAAAGTTCACTAATTCGGACATCAGTGAACTTTTGATTTTATGGTGTAATGGCAGATTATCTCCTGTAAGAAAAGCATGGGAAACAAAAGCCGTCAGATAAAATTATCTTTTAGGTTTTGTTTCGTAAAACCGCTTCTTATCACGATCATCATGTTTATCATTCCTGTCAAATTTAAATGGTTTATTAATTTGATTTTCATCAGAATTATCGTCACTGCTTGCATAATTCATTGATAAATTAAGTCGTCCTTGAGAATCAATACCTGTCAATTTAACATCAACAGCCTGTCCGATTTTCAATACATCGTTCGGATTTCTTATTCTTTTATTTGAGATTTGAGATACATGACAAAGACCTTCCTTGCCTGGAAAAATTTCAATAAAAGCTCCATAATCCATGATTCTTGTCACTTTGCCTTTATATACAATTCCAACTTCAGGTACCGAAACAATACCTCTTATTACATTTTTGACCATGGAAATTGATTCACTCTTTAAACCTGAAATACTAACAATACCCGAGTCATCAATATTGATCTCAACATCATAATCTGCAATAAGTTGTTTAATTACTTTACCGCTCGGTCCAACTACCTTGCCTATATCTTCAGTATTAATTTGTAATGTTTCTATCTTAGGAGCATTTTTTGATATTTCTTTTCTTGGTTCAGCTATTATATCAGTTATTTTCTTGATTATTTCCCTTCTTGCATCTCTTGCCTGTTTTAAAGTCTGTCTGATAATATCAAAATTCAATCCTTTTATTTTAGTATCCATCTGAATAGCGGTAATTGTATCTTTAGTTCCGGCAACTTTAAAATCCATATCTCCAGAAAAATCTTCTATTCCGATAATATCAGTAATAGTTTTAAAATTGCCCTCTTCATCGGTAAATAATCCGATTGATATCCCTGCAACAGGTTCTTTTATTGGAATACCGCCTGCCATTAAAGTAATAGTAGAACCGCAGGTTGATGCCATTGAAGATGAACCGTTCTGACTCATTACTTCAGAAACCAGTCTGATAATATAAGGAAAATCCTCCCGTGCGGGTATTACCGGACTTAAAGCTTTTTCAGCTAATGCTCCGTGTCCGATCTCCCTTCTACCCGGTGAACCGAATCTTCCTACTTCTCCTACTGAATAAGATGGGGCATTATAATGATGAATATATCTTTTTTTTGTTTCTCCTTCTATAGCTTCCAAAAGCTGTTCATTTCCCGGAGCACCTAATGTAAGTATATTTAAAACTTGAGTTTCTCCTCTTCTGAACATTGAACTTCCGTGCACCTGAGGAATCGGATCGATTTTAATTTCAATATCTCTGATTTCTGTAAAATCCCTTCCGTCAACTCTTTTGTTGTTTTTTAATACATCCTCTCTAACCTTTTTCTTATAAATATAATCAATGTATTCAAGAATTTTTTTATCTGTTATTTCTTCACGTTCTTCTTCACTGAATGTATTTAATATTGGATCAAGAACAACTTTCTTGAAGTCAGGTTTCCAGTATTTTTTGCTTTTTAAACCTTCTGTATAATTATCCGCATTTTTATAAACCATATCTTTGATGCGGTTGACAATCTCTTCATCAATTACTTTCGGTTCATATGAAACTTTTTCTTTTCCGATTTCTTTTTGAATATCGCTTATAGCTTTTGATATCTCACCTAGATATTTGTAAGACAATTCAAAACCTTTTTCAATTTCATCATCAGATACACAATTGGAAGCGCATTCAATCATTATTATCTTTTCATTATTGCCAGCAAGTACAAGCTCATAATCCTGTATATCACATTGTTCATATGTCGGATTGATAATGATTTCATCTTTTACCTTGCTAAGTCTGATACCGGCAAGGTTATGGTCGAAGGGGATATCGCTGATCGAAAGTGCGATTATTGCAGCATTTAAACCCAAAATATCATGGGGATTTTCCATATCACTTGCAAGAATATTTATGACTACCTGAACTTCTCTTTTAAAATCTTTAGAAAACATAGGCCTTATGGACCTGTCTATAAGCCTTGACTTTAAAATAGCTTCATCAGAAGGTTTGCCTTCTCTTTTAACAAACTTACTTGATTTTATTCTTCCGCCTGCATATAAAGCTTCGTTATACTCTACTGTCAGTGGAAAGAAATCAAGAGTTGTTTCGGTTTCAGACATTGTTGCAACTGCCTGAACCACTGTCTGACCGCATTGAATAACCACACTTGCATTTGATTGATGTGCATATTCACCGGTTTTTACTACTGCCTCTTTTCCTCCAAGCATAATTTTCTTTTCATAAATTTCAAACATAATTTTTCCTTAATTAATTAAATTTTTTAGTGTAAAATTATTTTTTGGTAAAGTGTATAAAAAATTTAAATAAGACAGGCATATGGTGAAGATCCCGCACAAAGTGCACAAAGACCATAATTTTTAAATAAAAAATATTGATCAAGATTAAAAAAAAATTATGCTCTATGTGTGCTTTGTGTGAAATAAAAAAATCACTTTTATAGCACTGCCATTAACCAAAAAATAAAGATTACAATTTATTTTTTATATAAATCCTTATATATAGGATATATTCTAAAAAAGATTGAGTTTTTTATAAAAAACTTTTATTATTATAGTATATTCTTTTGATTTTGTCAAAATTAGTTTATATAAGTATAAAAATAAGAGATTATTTTTATTTTATAAAACTTTTATATAATAAATTGCATTAAAAATTTGTCTAAATTTCTAATGTAATTTATTGATATATAATATATTACATATAATTTTTCTTAAAATAAATTACTATGAAAATAATTAAATATTATGAAATTTAACAAAATATTATGTTTTTTCAATGTAAATCAACTGTAAATAACTATAATTCTATATATATATCAATTTTTGATTTAATCCCTTATCACTGCCCTGAAAATTGATAATGCAAATACTTTATCAAAACCGGCTTTTTTTAACAATTTTGAACCGTAGTTTAAAGTAGCACCTGTTGTAAAAATGTCATCAATCAGAAAAACCCTGCCAGAGAATTTATTAATATTCTTTTTGGGGAGATAGTATTGCTGAGATATATTATAAAATCTGGCGCTCTTGTTTTTGCTTTTCTGTTTTTGCAAGTTTAAAAACTTTCTTTTATAAATATTTTTTAAAGTTTTGTATCCATGTATTTTAAATAAAAAAATGAGATAATTCAGTCCTGATCTGCCTTTTTTAATTGATGATAGAAAATTATCGGGAACAACTGTAATATAATCTGTATCCTTTCTTATAACCGACATGTTGCATATTAACTTATAAAAAAGTCTTATGACTATAAAGTTACCTGAAATTTTAAGTTTATAGATTATACTTTTTGTGAAATCATTGTAATATTGTATAAAATGAAATCTATCAAAATAAATTTTTACCAATTTACTGCATGAGGGACATTTTTCAGTCAACAGCGGATGACCGCAAACAGCGCAGGATTTTTGATAATTGATTTCCATTAATGATGTAAGACAATCATTGCAAATAAAATCTATTCTTTTATTTAAATATTTAGAAGCGCAAATAAAACAACGGTTGTCGAATAACAGATTTTTAATTGTATTAATGATCATAAAAATATTTTTTTACTTTTTAAATTTAATATATCATAATACAAATTTTATGAAATTAAAAGAATAAAATAATAATTTTTATAAAATTTGATAAATTTATTATAAAAATAAAGTATAACAAGTATAAATTTAGCATAAAATTTAAAATTTATTTGACATTTTCTAAAAAAGTGTTAAAATTTATCTATAATAGTAAAATGGAGGGTACTATGGACATTAATACAGGGAAGTTGGCTTCAAATTCTATTAATTTTTTAAAGAAAATTAAAGACAATGATCTTAATGTTAAAATTGACAAGATCAAAAATAAGGAAAGTTTAAACGAACTGATAGATTATGATGCCTTAGATGTCAACATTAATGACAGGACATACAAATCAAGAGTCATTAATATTCAAAATCAAATTTCAAAATATGAAAATGAACTGAGCAAAACCCAATTCATCTCCCAGAAATTAGATGAAATCGAACTTTTAATGAAAGGAAACAATGAAACACAAATCAAAGAAATCATCAATAAGAGTGAATTTGACAATCAACTGATTTTAAAAGATTTATTCAGCAGCAAAAAAGATTTCAGCACACAAATCACTGAAGCAAAAAATATGGTTTCAGATACTTTAGAAAAACTTGATAATGAATACAGTGCAATAAAAATTGCATATCAAAACATCATCAGTTCATACACAATTCCTGTTAACTTGACTAATGAAACTTTAATGAATTTGAACTTTGAAGAGGTAATTAAAACCAGTCAGCTTAATAATAAAAGAGTTTTAAACCTTATTTCTTAATTGTTGACTGCTTTTTATTGAATATTTCTTCTTTTTTTAATTTCAGCTAAAATTTGTTCAACCATATCTACATCGTTATCTGACAATTTTTCTTCGCTTATTAGTTTTTTATCGATAATATCCAATAATTCCAATAAATCCTTTAAATTTAAGTTCAATAAGCTTAAATTCTTATGCAATTTAAAGTCGGTTAATTTTTTGCTGTCTGTTTCATTGTCTTTCAATTTATTATTATCATCAAGATCAGTATTGATATCCTTATCATAAATATTTTCAACCTTGATGTTTTCTTTTGAATCGAAAGAACGATTTGCCATTAAAACTTTATTAACAGTGCTTAAAATAAATCTGTATTGCTTCTGTTCTTTGATATTAAATTTTTGACTGGAATATTCAATAAACATAGCAGAGTCATTGTATGAATATGGATCAAGGTTAAATGGTCTTCGTGTAACTACCTTAAATTTACCCAAATTCTGCTCAACCCTTTTCCAGTTTGAAAAATAAACTCTGTCAGGCATGATTTTATTACCTGCTTTAGAAAAAATCAAATTTAAACCGATATTTATGTTTTTATTGTAAGTTGATATTACAAAATCATCAGGAAGTTTTGTTATCTCTCTCTCGCTTCTAATTGATGTATTTTGTATATTAAAATGTTCTCTTGAACTTTCAGTCAAATATGTATCAATGCAGAAAAAATAATCAAGACTTAATTTTTTATGATCAATATTTTCTATGATAAGATCTATAATCAAAGTGTCAGCATAAGTTGATTCTGATGAGGAAATTAATTGATATACTAATTTAATGTTTATTACCTCATTTTTCCAGTTATATATAATTTTATTTTTATCAATTTTTATGTCCGAAACACGGTCATATCCTTGAGTACCGAAATTTACATCAACTTTATTTGCATAAAATTTAAAATAGGAAGTTGAAGGATAATCTTCAAATATCAAAGGCACCCATTCTGAATCTTTAGTGTTCCTTGCAAACAATAAAAATCTACCATCCTTATCATTGACTTCGATTTTGATATAATTTCCAATCAGCCTGCGGGTATTTGAATAAAACTTAAAAGATAAAAAAACAAAAATTAATAAAAATATGATTAGTCTTTTATTCAAGAGATTTTTCCTTCTTTTTAAGTTCTTCTTCAAATACTCTCAAGGTTTCTTCTTTACTTTTCAATAATTTTTCTTTTAATTCAAGTTGTTTAAGTCTGTTCAAAAATTCTTCATCCGGTATTTTAGTTTTTAAAATTTCCATCTGTTTTTCAAATTCTGCTATCCTGTTTTTTAATTCCTGATTTTCAGAAATAAGTTTGTTAAATCTTTCTTTTTCTTCATTTGAAATTATGTTATTCTCATACTGCTTGTATTTATTTAAAGCTTCCTGTAATGTCTTTTCTTTGATCTTAAATTGATTTAAAGATGCCAAATACTGTTCTTGTGACCATTTTAAGAGATTTTGAAGCACAAGCTCACTCTTTTTATGTTCTATAAGGCGCAATTTGTAAATACTGGCTTCCTTTTTAAGACTTGTGGGATATTTTGTTATAACTATGGTAAAATAATAACTAGAATCATCAAACTGCCCTAATGCATAAAGCGACTCACCTATCCAATAAAAAGAATTGCTTACCAGAATATGTTTGGGATAATTTTTCTTATAAAGATTTAACTGATCAATTGCAGACTGATACTGCCCCTGCAAAAACAAAAGTCTTCCTTTCTGATAAACAGCTTCAGGATAATTAAGTCCGTCATCTTTAAAATTATTTAGATAATACTCAAGGTTTTCTTCAGCCTGCTTTAATTTATTGGCACTCATATATGCTTTTGCGATCCAAAAATATGATTCTCTTTTTAAATCATTATTATTGCTTGACATTATAACTTCTCTGAACAATATTATCGACTCATCATATTTGCCTTCATTGAACAAATTTTCTGCTTTCTGTTTTTCATTTTCCCAGTTCTTATTTGTCTGCCCATATAATAAATTAAATATTAAAAAAAATGAAATAATTATAATTTTAACGTAGTATTTCATTAAAATTCCTTATTCTAACCATTATTAATCTTAATATCGACTTAAGAAACCATGAACATAAATACCTGATAATTATTATATTATAATTTAAATAAAAAAACATTAAATTATAATATTTTTACTTAACTTTTAATTCAAATTTTTTTTTAATGAATGCAATGGAATTTTTCAAAATAAAGACTCTCTGTCTTAGTAAAGTAGTCTCCACAATTATCCCGTCAGTGTAAATTTCAATAAGCTTTCCTTCTATATTGGTATCCACATTAAGAACTGAAACTACTATGTCTTTACCCAGATATTCGTTTAAATATTTTTCAAATCCATTTACCTGGGGTAGAGATGATTCCTGTGCAAAAAAGACATGGAATGAAAGCATTAAAATCATTATAAAAAAAAATTTTTTCATAAATCTTACTTAACTCCTTTTTTATTTTTTTTTTATATATTTTTAAAATAAATTAAAATTAATTATTTGTGTTAATTACAATAGGCAGAGGTTTTGCATTCCATATTTCATCTGCATACTCTTTAATCGTTCTGTCGCTTGAAAACCTTCCCATATTTGCAACATTGATAACTGTTTTTTTAATCCAATTTTTTTTATCTAAAAATTCATGTGAAACCTTTTTTTGACAATCAACATATGATTTAAAATCTGCCATATGCATATAAGGATCCCTGAATAATAATTCATCTACTATCGGCTGAAAAAGGCCGGGATTATCAGAGGAAAAAAAATCATTCGCTATTAAATCAATTACTTTTTTTAATGAATGATTCTTATCATAATACGATCTGGGGTTATATCCCTGCATTAGAAGTTTTTTTATCTCTTCAACTGTTAGACCAAAAATAAATATATTTTCATTGCCAACTTCCTCTGCAATTTCTATATTTGCACCATCCAGTGTTCCGATTGTCAAAGCACCGTTTAAGGCAAATTTCATATTTCCGGTACCGCTTGCTTCTTTGCCTGCAGTGGAAATTTGCTCTGAAACATCGCTTGCAGGAAAAATCTTTTCGGCAAGAGACACCCTGTAATTTGGCAGAAAAACAACTTTGATCTTATTTTTAATGTATGCATCATTATTAATTACATTTGCAATACTGTTAATAAGTTTAATTATGAGTTTTGCCATGTAATATCCCGGCGCTGCTTTTGCACCAAAAATAAATGTCCGTGGAACAAAATCATCATCAGGCTTGCTTTTAATCTCAATATAAAGGTGGATTATATGCAATATATTTAAAAGTTGTCTTTTATATTCATGCAGTCTTTTTACATGAACATCAAAAATAGAATTAATATCTACTTCAATATTAACCTCTTTTTTGATATATTCCGCAAGTTTAACTTTATTAATGACTTTTATTTTATGCCATTTATCCAAAAATTCATCATCATCAATAAAAGATTCAAGTTTTTTTAATTGATACAGGTCTTTTATCCATCCGTCACCTATTTTTTCCGTTATTAAATCAGAAAGATAAGGATTAGCTTTTAAAAGCCATCTTCTTTGAGTTATACCATTGGTTTTATTATTGAATCTGTCAGGAAAGAACTCATAAAAGTCTTTTAATACTTCATTTTTTAAAAGTTCTGTATGAAGTTTTGCAACTCCGTTTACTGAATGACTGCCTACTATTGCAAGAAATGCCATTCTTACATATTTTTCACCAGTCTCATCAATTATTGACATTCTTTTCAATCTGTCAATATCCCCTGGATATCTCATTGATATAGCTGTAAGGAATTCCTGATTGATTTTATAGATTATTCTCATGTGATAAGGCAGAAGGTGTTCTATCAAAGCAACAGGCCATTTTTCCATAGCTTCAGGAAGTAAAGTATGATTTGTATAAGCAAATGTCCTGATTGTTATGTCCCATGCATCGCGCCATGAAATATTATAATCATTTGTTAAAATCCTCATTAATTCAGGTATTGCAATAGCAGGATGAGTATCGTTAAGCTGAATGGCAACTTTATCCGGAAAAATTTTAAAATCCTTATTGTATTTTAAAAATCTTCTTATAATGTCAATTAGTGAAGCGGAAACAAAAAAATACTGCTGTTTAAGTCTTAACATCTTACCCTGCTCGGTATTATCATTAGGATATAAGACCCTGGTTATATTTTCACTTCTGTTTTTTTCTTCAACCGCTTCCATATAATTTCCTGCATCAAAAACCTGAAAATCAAACTCCATAGTTGGTTTCGCTGTCCATAATCTTAAGGTGTTTACAGTATTATTATCATAACCAGGCACAGGCATATCATAAGGCATAGCAAAAACATCTTTTGTATTGATCCATTTATAAATCGTTTTACCTTTTTCATCTTTTGCAGTGGAAACATTGCCGTAAAAATGAATTCTTATTTCAAATTCAGGGCGCTCAATTTCCCATGGGTTGCCCATTTTAAGCCAGTTATCAGGCTCTTCAATCTGATGACCATCAATTATTTTTTGATGAAATATACCATAATCATATCTTATTCCATAACCGTAAGCAGGATATTCCAAAGTAGCAAAAGAATCCAGAAAACATGCCGCAAGTCTGCCCAAACCGCCGTTGCCCAAACCTGCATCACTTTCCTCATCCCTCAACTGTTCAATATCAAGTCCCAACTCTTCCATCGCCACACAGAATTCATCATATATTTTCAAACTCAACAAACTATTTCCCAAAGCCCTTCCTATTAAAAATTCCAATGACAGATAATATATTCTTTTATAATTTTCATTATAATATGTCTGCTGTGTTATAATCCATTTATCGATAAGCATATCCCTGACTGTTAAAGCAACAGCATAAAAATTGTCATAAACCGTAGCTGTATATTGATCTTTTGCCAAAGAAAACCTTCTATGTTGAAGAAATTTATTTTTTATATCATCAACTATTTTTCTGTCAACATTCTTTTTGTAAATTTCCATAAAAAGCTCCAGATAGAAATTTTAAAGATAAAAATAATTTTAACATAATTAAAAATTTATTTAAAGTTATTTTAATAATTATACACTTTTTAATAAATATGTTATAAAATTTGACGAGTTTTAAATAAGAAAAAAATAATGGTTTTTATAATATGGATATATTGTCAAAAAACTTGGAAGAAATAAAAGAACTTAAAAAAATTTACAATGAAAATAAGGTTGAGCTATATGAAACAGAAAATACAAAAATAGATATTCCTACATTAAAAATCAACAACATTTATTTGCACTCAAAATATGATCCTGTTACTGAAGCTGATAAAATAACAGAATTATTACTAAAAGATAAGGACGATCTGGATGTAATATTGTTGTTCGGAGGCGGTCTGGGATATATACAGAGACTTCTCTTTGAAAAGGTGATCAAAAACTCAAATCTTAAAATACTTCCATATATTATCTATCTTGAAGCAGATATTAAAATTTTTTTAACTTCACTAAAATGTTTTGACTGGACTGAAATCCTGAAAAATGAAAACTTTAAAATTTTCCTTGAAGCAGATAATGAACAGATTGGAACTTTCATTCAGTCAATACCTACCAAAAGAATAAGATATTATTACCACAGACCGTCATTTATGCTCTATGAAAATTATTATAAAAATATACAAAAATATATAAGCTATATCCTTGATAGAAAGGATATGAACAATGCAACTTTTGCAAGATTTCAAAAAGTATGGACAAGAAACATAATATTCAATCTTTCAAATTATATAAACTCAAATAACTTGAACAGTCTTAAGGATACCGCAAAAGGAATGACGGCAATCTTAGCAGCCGGAGGTCCAAATCTTGAAAAAACCATTGGTTTTATTAAAAAAAATAAGGATTTTGCAGTAATAATTTCTGTTGATACTGCATATAAATATTTATTGAAAAACGGTATTACACCTGACATACTTGTTACAATTGATCCTCAGTTCTGGAATTACAAGTATTTGGAAAATATTAAAATCAACAATACAATAATCGTAACGGATTCTTCTGTTTATTATAAGGTTCTTCAGATAGCTGATGCAGATAATTATTTCATAGGTTCTTCGATTTTTCCCATCATCGGTTATTTTGACGCAAAATCTGCCGCGAGAGGAACGCTTGCTGCGGGAGGTTCGGTAGCTACAACTGCTTTTGACACAGCAAGAATAATCGGATCCTCTGAAATTATTTTAACAGGTTTGGACCTTTCATATCCAAATAGAATGACCCATTTTAAAGGAGCTTTTTTTGAAACAAGATTTTTAACTTTATCGGATTATTTTAAAACTGCGGAATTTATGTCATACAG
>JAFGQB010000300.1 GCA_016935915.1 Spirochaetota bacterium | reverse complement strand
TTTAATGCGTCCCGTAAACTCAATTATAGAATTCAAACAAATTGTAGGAAGAGGAACAAGACTTTTTGAAGGAAAGGATTATTTCACAATTTATGATTTTGTAAATGCCTATCATCATTTTGCTGATCCCGAATGGGACGGTGAACCTCTTGAACCTGAAACTGACAGTAAGCCGGAAACCACTGATGAAAAGGAAGATAAAAATGAAACTAAAGAACTTAAGGATAAAGAAGAAGGTGAAAAAAGAAAAAGATTAAAGATAAAGCTTAAGGACGGCAAGGAAAGGGAAATTCAACATATGATATCAACCTCGTTCTGGAGCGCTGACAGTAAACCGATATCAGTTGAGGAATTTATGCAGAACCTTTTCGGCGCTTTGCCGATTTATTTTAAAAATGAAGAAGAGTTAAGAAAGATTTGGTCAAATCCAGTGACAAGAAAAGCTTTTCTCGAAATGCTTGCCGAAGCGGGATACGGTAAAGGTGAACTTGAATCACTGCAGAAGCTAATCAATGCAGAAAATAGCGATCTGTTTGATGTTCTGGAATATGTAGCTTATGCAATAAAGCCGATTACCCGTGAAATGCGTGTGGCTAAAGCTCAGTCAAAGATATATCAAGGACTTGAAAACAGACAGAAAGAATTCCTTGAATTTGTTCTCTCAAAATACATTGAAACAGGTGTCGAAGAACTCGACCAGGAAAAACTCCCCGGACTGCTTGAACTTAAATACCAGGCAATAAGCGACGCAACAGAAATACTCGGCGGAGTTGAAAAGATAAGAAAGATATTTGTTGATTTTCAGAAATATTTGTATATGGCTAAGACGGGATGAAAATAATTGTCACTACATAATTAAAAACAAAATGCCCAACTAATATGTCCAGAACATTAAAAAAACTTTATAATAAATTAAAAAATATACTGTTTTTTTTTATTCATAATTTTAATAAATATAATAGTATAAATTGATTAAGAGGAATGTAGAAGAATTATAAAAAATTAATTTTTAAGAGGTAACCATTGGAAAAATATACAAAATATAGCAATATTTTTAATTCATATGATAAAGGAAACTTTGAAAATAAAAAATATATGTTAGAAATGAATATTACAAGATCGTTCTTTTCAACAATTTATAATCTTGAAGAAAAAACTACAGAAAAATTTCTTCATGAAATTTTTAAAAAAGAAGAGTTTAAAGAAATTAGATCTCAAATAAAAGGGAAACCAGAAATTATTTTAGAAAGAAGTTTAAAAATAGAAGATTTAAAAAAAGATAAATTATTAATACTAATTACAGGCTATGGTCATGATGAATATAATAAAGAAAATCGAGAAAAAAATAAAGATATAAGAGTCGATGGATTATTAAATTTTACTAATTTATCAATAATTTTCGAAGCGAAATTGTTATCTCTTCCTGCTGATGATCAAATTAATGCATATAAGAAAAAATATGAAATAGAATGTTTTAATATAATTTATTGGGAATATATTCTTGATTCATGTAATGAAATTTTAAATAATAATCAAAATGTATTAAATGACAAAGACAAATTTTTGTTAAAACAATTATCAGATTTTTTATCAAATGAAGGTTTTGGAAAACTTTTATTGGATAAATTTGAAAAAAATCAAACCACAAATGATATAAGTGATAAAGATATTCTTTATTTTAAATCACAATTAAATAAATTATTGAAAAAATTTAATAATGATAATAAGTTTATGCAATCATTTAATGTTCATAATAAGTGGACTAAAAGAAATGATAATAAAGAACAAGAGTTTGATATAATTTTAAAAAATGAAATTTATGAAATCTCATATAATTTATTTACTTTTAAAGGAATATTTTCTATATCACTTTTTGGTTATACAAACAATGGTTATGATTTTTTATTAAAAAAAACTAATAAAAAAAATATTCCGAATGATTATATAATAAATTATCATATCAAACATAATGAAGGAAAACCTATAAATTATAATTATAAATTAGAAGATTATGATGATTATTACAAAATGAATGCATGTTACAATGAATTAAGAAAAAAAATAAAAAAAAATATAGGATTATGTATAAGTGTTTATAAATCATTTGATTTAAGCAATGAAATTTGGGAAAAGGATTATGAATCACAAATTAATATTATTAAAGATACTTTAATGGAATTAGTTGAATATATAAAAGATTAATAATTAATTTTTTTAAATTGTGTTTTTAATTATAATTTTATTGCCCGTACCTGTTAGCAAGCCCTGTCTTGACCAACTCGCAGTTTAATAGTTTTCCGTGTCTTATTATATCCTCAAAATTTTTTGACTTTTTAAAATAATAAACATATCCCAAACAATCCGCTGTTCTTCCTGCTCTGTGTCCCTCTGCGCTTTCGGCGGTTAAAAAAAGAGTCCTGACGTCATTCAAAAATCATCCTGCAAAGAACAAAGCAACTTCATTGCTTTTAATCCCATTAAAAAACCTTTTTTCCGGATAGAATCGGCCCCAAAAAAACTCCCCAGCTCTTTGCACTCTGTGTCCTCTGTTTAAACTTTTTTTATTTCTTGACTTATTCATTCGAATTATTTATAAAATTTTATTACCTTTTTTCTTTAGGAGAAATAAATGACTGAAGAAAAATTATATATAATTTACGGAATTGGCAGTGATTCAGTAGGTTTGGTGGGAAAAATTACTTCTCCGATAGCAGAAGTTAATGGAAACATAGTTGACTTAAGACAGGATGTGCTCCATGGTCTTTTTACCATTTATCTTGTAGTTGATCTTAAAGATGTCAAAATCGGTATTGAAGTTTTCAAAAAAAAAGTTAATGAAATTTCCGAAAAAACAGGAATTGATCTTTTTATGGATAAATATACCCCTGTGCCCAGGGATCCTGAAAAGAAGAACCTATTACTTGTCCTTATAGGCATTGATAAGCCCGGCATTGCTTCAAAGGTTTCAGAAACCTTAAGTAAATATGAAATAAACATTGAATTTTCAAAACTTGTTGCAAGGGAAGAGGTTTTTTTAATGGAACTTTTAACTGATATCAGCAAAAGCACAATCCCTGTGAGCAATCTTGAAAAGACATTAAAAGAGATCATGCTTGACATGGGCATTTATACTCAGTTTCAGACAAAGGATGTGTTTAATAAGAAAAAGAGGCTGATAGTTTTTAATCTCATTCAGAGCTTTATTTCGCAAGAAGTTGCGGCTGAAATTGTTAAGCAGATACCCCTTACAAAGGAAGATATGAAAAGCATGGAAAATAAGAGAATTATCGAGCTCTATCTTGAAAATGCAGTGGCTAATCTTGACGGTCTTCCAGTTGATGTGATTAACAATATTGTCAACAGCATTACTTTTACTCCGGGTACAATAGAGCTTTTACAGACTTTAAAAATTATGGGTTACAGGATACTTCTTATCTCTCCTGCTGTTAATCAGCTTCTTGATTTTTTAAGGAAAAAACTTGATATTGATTATTTTTACGGTTTTGAACTTCCTATAAATGAAGATACAAAATTAATAACAAAGGATATAAATATAAAAGAATTGGTATTACCGGATATAGATACTGCAATAAATGAATTTGCGAAAAAGGAAGAAATTGAAAAGTCTGATATTACAATTATTTCAGATAAAGATGTTAATTTTGCTGATAATCCAGGTATTAAGGTTAATTTCAACCTTAAAGTGATACTTGATTATTTCAATCAGCACATTTTAAGCAAAGAGAATATTCTGGGACTGCTTACTATATTCGGGATTCCAAAAGAATTAAAATGAGGTAATTTTAGTGAGATCTGACATAGAAATTGCTCAAAACATTGAGCTTAAACCGATTGATGAGATTGCTTCAAAAATCGGTTTGAAATTTGATTCACTTATTCCTTACGGAAAGTATATAGCTAAAGTTCCTGTCAATATCCTGGATGAAATTAATGAAAAAGAGAACGGCAAGCTGATTTTAGTCACAGCTATGACCCCGACTTCAAAAGGCGAAGGCAAGACCACTAATACAATAGGTCTGGGTCAGGCTTTAACAAAGATAGGGAAAAAAACAATGATTGCAATCAGGGAGCCTTCATTGGGACCCTGCATGGGTGTCAAAGGGGGTGCTGCTGGAGGGGGTTATTCACAGGTGCTCCCTATGGAAGATATTAATCTTCATTTTACCGGTGATATTCATGCAGTTTCCATCACTCATAATCTTTTGGCAAGTATAATTGATAATCATCTTCATCAGAAAAATGAGCCTGTTATTAATCCAAGGGAAGTTTTATGGAAAAGGGTCATTGATATGAATGATCGTTCTTTACGCAATATTATTGTAGGTTTGCAGGATCAGGGATTAAACGGAGTAATGCGTGAGGACGGTTTTGATATAACGGCAGCATCAGAGATCATGGCAATACTCTGTCTTTCAAATGATCTTAGTGATCTTAAAAATAAAATCAGTAATATTATTGCAGGATATGATTATCTAAAAAAGCCCATCAAGGTAAAAGACTTCGGTGTTCAGGGTGCAATGGCTGCTCTTTTGAAGCAGGCGATCAATCCCAATCTTGTTCAGTCGATCGAAGGAGTGCCTGCTTTTGTACACGGAGGACCTTTTGCAAATATAGCACATGGCTGTAATTCTATTATTGCAACAAAGTTTGCTTTAAAGCTTGCAGACTACACTGTTACAGAAGCTGGATTTGGCGCTGATCTTGGTGCGGAAAAGTTTTTTGACATTAAATGCAGACTTGGCAATTTAAAGCCGGATATTGCGGTACTGGTAGTTACATCAAGAGCATATGAAATGCACGGCATTGATAATATCGCAAAGCATGTAGAAAATCTCTTAAGTTTTAAAATACCTGTTGTTATTTCAATAAATAAATTCATTGATGATGATTCTGATAAACTAAAGGAAATTGAGAAACAATGCAATGATCTGGGGGTTAAAGCTCTTATTACTGATTTCAGGGAGGGAGGCGGAGAAGGAGGACTTGAGATTGCAGAAACTGCAGTAAAGCTTTGCAGTAAAAAATCAAATTTTAATTATTTATATGGACTAGATTTAAGCATAATGGAAAAAATCGAAACAATTGCAAAAAAAATTTATGGTGCTTGTAAAGTCGAATATTCACAGGAAGCTAAAAAGCAGATCAAACAGATAGAAAATCTCGGATTTAAATCATTGCCTGTCTGTATGGCAAAGACTCAAAGTTCTTTATCTGATAATCCAAAACTGATTGGAAGACCTAAGGATTTTACTTTATCTGTCGCCGGAGCAAAAGCATCTGCAGGTGCAGGATATATCGTTGCTTATACCGGCAGGATCATGACAATGCCCGGACTGCCTAAAGCCCCTGCCGCAATGAATATAGATATCGATGTTAAAGGCAATATCAGCGGGTTGTTTTAACGCCTTTTTTTACTGGCTGCAATTATGAAAAATAAGTTTTTTGATTATTTTTTATCAAAATACAATGATTCTTCTCTCGAAATTCAGAAAAAATCAAGAATTCTCCTTGTTTTATTGTTTCTTGCTTTTTTATCCGGATTATCTATATTGACATCTTTATATTTTACTGAACAGACATATATTGCTTTTTTACCTTACATAATTGCTTCAGTATGGTGCATAATTATGTTATTTTTCTTGAAGTTCGGCTTGTACTATTTTGCTTCTGGTTTTTTTGTTCTTATGTTCATAATTTTTAATTTTATTTTAATGATTCTGGATTCTGGGGATATTACAGCTGCGGCTTACCGCTTTACTTTTATTATGACTGTAATAATGATTTTATCATGTCTTGTTTTTCATAAAAAGATAAAGATTCTTTTTGTGTCAGTGATCGGTTCTGGCGGTATATTATTTCACTTTTTTAATAAATTTTATCTGCCGCATAAGACAATTGATTATAATACTTTAATAACTTTTTTAATCAATATATCGCTTTTTCTTTTATCAGGAGCTTTTGGGTGGTTTATTTTGTCCATCAGCCAAAAACTTTTTAAGGAAGCAGATGATATTTTTAATAAGTCAAAATCGGAAAAAGATGAAGCAGAAAGAAGGCTGCGCATTACTGAAATTTACACCAAACCTTCGCTTTTTAAGATAATTTCTCAAGGATTGGACCCGACTCAACAGATGCCATTAGTTGAAGAGTCAGCAGTTTTGTTTTCCGGTTTATACGGTTTTACGAAATTTTTAGAAGACAAAGATCCTTTAATTGTTGTAAAATTTTTAAACAGTTATTTTGAAATAATGAACAAGGTTATTACGAGCAATTTTGGAGAGATTGACAAGTTGATCGGTGATTCGATATTGGCTGTATTTGATAAAACAGATAATGCTGTCAGATCTGCGGTTGAAATGAGAAAAAAAATCCAGTTCCTCTTTATGAAACATGAGCCTTTCCCTGAGATAAACAGCGGCATAGGCGTACATTACGGGCAGTTTGTAAAAGCAAATATAGGGTCAAAAGAGAAAAAAGATTATACAATAATAGGCAATGCGGTCAATACCACAGTAAGATTAGAATCATTCGGCAGAATTTATAGTGCAGATATAATAATTTCAGAAGATATGAAAAAAGTATTAACTTATCCTTTTCAGATAAGGTTTCTGGATAATGTTTTAATAAAAGGAAGAGTTGTCCCTATTAAAATCTATGAAATTTATGATCACAAGGACGAAAAGCATAAAGAGTTCATTAAAAAGAATACTGAAAAGATGAATAAGGCTTTTGATTATTATACTGAAGGAGAATTCAAACTCTCAGGTGTAATATATGATAATATTTTAAAAACAGCCAATTATGATAGTTTATTACTTAAATTTTACTTAAATCGCTGTAATTTACTTGAAAATAAAAAAAATAGCGGAAATTTAAAAAAATGGGATGGAATATTTCAGTTGTCTTAACTAATATTACCGGGTTTTTTATTTTTTTAATTGTTAATAATTTTTATTAATTTTATAATAAATTTAAAAAAATTTTAATAAATAGGAAGTGATGTTTAATGAAAATTACAGTTGCTGTTATTGACGGAATGGGAGGCGGTATCGGTTGTGAAATCATCAATTTGATGAGAAAAGAATTCGGAGAGAAAATAAATATAATTTCTCTTGGTATTAATGCAGTTGCTACAGAAAAAATGATTCAGGCAAAGGCAAATAAAGGGGCAACCGGAGAAAATGCCATTAAATATTCAATTAATAATGTTGATTTTGTTACAGGTCCGATAGGCATAATTTTCCCGAATGGATTAATGGGTGAAGTGACAAAAGAAATCGCAGAAATAATCACCTCTTCAAGAGCTAAAAAAATATTAGTGCCTGTAAATCATCCTGATATCAAAATAATCGGATTGGACAGTGATTCTCTGGGAGCAAATATAGTTTCAGCTGTAGAAGAATTAAAAAAGCTGATAAATGAAAATATGCAGTGAATTTATCCAGAAGATTTTATTAAATCCGAATGATCTAATCATAATATTATTAATAAAAATATAATTTAAATATTGACTTTGTTTTAATAATTTAATAATAAATATTTAAAAAAGATAAGAAATCTTTTTTAGCGATTGATCATTCGCAAAAGTTTGTTGAAACAGACTCCATTTTTTTTCTTCCGAGATAAGTCTGGGAAAGACTATTAATCTTTGCAAGAAGCATCTTTTTATTTTTTAAACTTTTGGAGATTAATATGAAAATTCTTAAACAAACTTTTTTATCTTTTATTTTATTGATTTTTTTTTCCTTGACTGTTAGCGGCACTCAAAAAATAAAAATTGCCGATTCTTTAGGCAGGGTAAATGTTATTCCTTCTGAAGTGAAGCATGTTATTTGTTCAGGTTCAGGCGCTTTAAGGCTTTTGACATATCTGGGTGCTCAGGACAAAATAACAGCAGTTGATGACATTGAAGTTAAAAAGAACATATTTGATGCTCGCCCCTATGCACTTGTAAATCCTCAATTTAAGAAATATCCAATATTCGGAGAATTCCGCGGTTTTGACAATCCTGAATTAATTCTTGGCTTAAAACCTTTTCCGGAAATTATATTTAAAATATATTCTGCTTCAGGATATAATGCAGTTGAACTTGAGGATAAAACAGGCATACCTGTTATTGTTTTAAATTACGGTGACCTCTCATATAATAAGGAAGAGTTTTATAAATCTTTAAGGATCATGGGAAAATGTGTCGGAAAAGAAAAAAAAGCAAAGGAGTTAATAAATTTTATCAATCAAACAATAGATGATTTGAATAAGAGAACACATGGGATACCTGAAAATAAGAAAAAGAAGTGCTATATAGGAGGTGTTGCACAGAGAGGTCCTCAGGCGTTTCACTCCACGGAACCTGCATATCCTCCATTTAAAATGATCAATGCGGTAAATTTAGCGTTTGATAAGAACAAAAGCATCAAAGAGCTGGCGCATGCATATATAGCCAAAGAAATGATCATACAGTGGGATCCTGAAATAATTTTTATTGATCTGGCTACTCTGCAGTCTGAATCAAAAGGCAATGCATTATATGAGCTTAAAAATGATCCTGCTTATAAAGAGCTTTCCGCAGTTAAAAAAGGTGAGGTTTACGGGCTATTGCCTTACAACTGGTATTCGATTAATTATGAATCAATACTGGCAAATGCATATTATCTGGGGAAACTTTTATATCCTGAAAATTTCAAGGACATTGATCCTGTTAAAAAAGCCGATGAAATTTTTGCTTTTTTTGTAGGAAAGCCTGTATTCAGGGAAATGGATAACGAGTTTGACAATCTTGTTTTTAAAAAACTTAAAGTTGAAATAAGGAATTAAAATGCATATAAATTTGAATGAGATGCCTGTTGATTATAAAAAATATACTTTCAGAAAAGCTTTATTTATCATTTCATCATTTATCTTTCTTGTTTTTGTATTCATAGTTTCGATTTCAGTGGGAGCCGTAAATATATCATTTGCCGATGTTATAAGAACGCTTTTGTTCCAAAGTCAGTCAAAGAGGTTTGATCTTATAATCTGGAATATCAGACTCCCGCAGGCGCTTACAGCAGTAACAGCAGGTGCGGCACTTTCAATATCAGGTCTTATTATGCAGGCGATCTTAAATAATCCTCTCGGCTCTCCTTTTACACTCGGGATATCGCATGCCGCCTCTTTTGGAGCCGCATTATCGGTAATTTTATTTAAAACCGGTTCCATTCAAAGCAAGGGGAACATACAGATATTAAATCATTATTTAACAACAGGTTCTGCCTTTTTCTTCTGCATTCTTACGGCATTTATAATCTTGATAATTTCAAAAATAAAAAAAATGAGTTCCGAGGTCATGGTTTTAGCAGGAGTTGCATTAGGTTCACTGTTTACAGCGGCAACAATGTTTCTGCAATATTTTGCAACGGATGTTCAGCTTGCTGCAATGGTTTTCTGGACATTCGGTGATACAGCAAGAGCGTCATGGAAAGAACTTCTTATTATGATTTTGGTTACTTTGACAGCTTTAATATTTTTCTTTTATAATTCATGGAATTACAATGCAATGCAGTCCGGAGATGATAATGCAAAAAGTCTGGGAGTAAATACAGAATTGATCCGTATTATATCGATGTTAGCGGCGACTTTAGTCACTTCTGTTGTTGTGGCATTCTTGGGAATAATTGGATTTATAGGACTTGTATGTCCTCATATGGTAAAAAGGATTATCGGGGATGATCACAGATATCTGGTTTTTGCAAGCGCTATTGCAGGTGCTGTTTTATTGCTCTCTGCCGATACTCTTGCAAGAACTGTTCTTTTGCCTCATGTTCTTCCTGTAGCAGTTATTACTTCATTTTTAGGGGCTCCGGTCTTTATATATCTTCTTATTAAAGGATATAGAAAATGATGCTTTCTGTAAAAAATTTAAGTTTTAAATATAAGCGAAACAAAGTCCTGAACAATATTTCCTTTGAAGTTGACAAAAAGGAAATTGTGAGCATATTAGGTCCAAACGGTGCAGGTAAAAGTACCTTGATAAAATGCATAAACAGGATTTTAAATTATAAAGAGGGGACGATTCAGGTTGATAATGAAAATATCAGACTTTTAAGCCAAAATAAGATTGCAAAAAATATAGGATATGTCCCTCAAAGAGCAGAATCCTGCAAACTTACTGTTTTTGATGCAATTTTATTGGGGAGAAAGCCTCATATTAAATTTAAAGCTGGAGATAAAGATTTAAAAATTGTTTATTCTGTTATGAAAAATTTAAATCTTGAAAAACTTTCATTAAGGTACGTGGAAGAGTTAAGCGGCGGGGAAATGCAGAAAGTTTCCATTGCCAGGGCTTTGGTTCAGGATCCTAAAATAATCTTGATGGATGAGCCGACAAATAATCTTGATTTGAAAAACCAGCAGGAGATACTTAATCTCATTTCGGATATAGCCATTGACCATGAACTTGCTATAATTATATCTGTTCATGATATAAATACTGCATTAAGATATTCAAATAAAATCATATTTTTAAAAAACGGCAGAATATACAAACAGATCACTCCGGATGAAGTAAGCTCAAAAATCATTGAAGATGTCTATGAGGTTAAGGTAAATATACATGAATTTAAAGATTATCATCATATAATACCTGTTTAAACCAAGGAGATTTTTATGTTTGATTTTAAAGAGATCGGAGTAGTGAGAAGCAATTTTAAAGAGCATACTGATCCTTTTAAAATGCGGGAATTTGAGAGTACTATTGAAATAAAAAAAGAATATGTTGAAGGTTTATACCGGATAGAAGAGTCAGAATACCTTGAAATACTTTTTTGCTTTCATAAATCAAATGATTATGAACTCAAATTGAATAATTATTACGGCGAATACAAGGGTGTTTTTGCGACAAGAACCATGAAAAGGCCGTCAAATATCGGTTTATCAAAGGTTAAATTATTAAAAAGAAAAGATAATATTTTATATGTAAAAGGTCTTGATGCACTGGACGGGACACCTGTTATTGACATTAAACCTTATAATGGCGGATATAAAGACTCTGAAAATGAACACAAGGAGATAATCGAGTTAAAAGATAATCCAAGGAAAAAAATCATTCAGCTTGTGAAAAACTGCAAACTTGAAGATCTTTTGACGATTTCAGGCGCACTTCATGGACATTATTGCCCTGGATTGTCCATGGGGGTAATAGGTTCGGTTTATGCTGTTAATAAAATAAAAGAATTTTCAGACGGCATGGAAGATATTCTTGCAATAATAGAGATTAACAGCTGTTTTGCAGATGCTGTTCAGTTGATTACAGGATGCACTTTCGGCAATAATTCATTGATTTACAGGGATTATGGAAAAATAGCTTTTTCTTTGGTAAAAAGAGACCAAAAAGGCGTCAGATTGTCAGCCAAACCTTCATACAGGGAACTGCAGAAGGAAAAATACCCGGAATATCAAAAATATTTTGATATGGCGGTAGTTCAGCAAAATAGGGATGAAAATGTAATGAATGAGTTTAAAAAACTTGCGAAGGAAGTTTCATTTGATCTGTTAAAATGGGAAATAAATGATATTTTTAAAATTGATGATGTAAAATTAAAATTACCAGATTATGCTCCAATAAAAGAGGCTCTATATTGTGCTATATGCGGTGAGCAAATCATGAAATCAAAAGAAACATATGAAGAAAATAAAGTTTACTGCAAACCTTGTAAAAATAAAGAATATTTCCAGATAGACGGTTCGGGTGTTTCAGTATGCAAATAAAAAAAATAGTAAATGATTTGAATTTAAATAGATTTAATTTAAAAAAATTAATTAAATTATTAAAAAAATCAACTTTTTTTAGGCTTAAAATTGATACTTATTAAAAAATAATTAAAAAATAATTAAAAAAATTTACAAATTTAAAAATAAATTTGATTTTATTTTTAAATTATATTAGAATTTTTTTGAATAAAATAAAATTTATCAAAAAGTTTAAGGGTTTTCTTTATATAAAAAGGCGTGTATTGTTGCGTAAATTTTTAGGAGCTCTTAAATGAGTATGATAATAGAAAAAATATTAATTATTCCGCATTTTATAAATACAATCAAACAATTTGTACTTACGCTACTTGAATATGATCAATTATTGATAAAAATTTATATTTTTTTTAACAAAAAAAGATTTGTAGTAGTTTTTGTTAATAATTTTTTAAATCAATATTATACAAAAATTAATAATTCATTAAAATAATATTAATAAAATTAAGACAGAGGAGAACTTAAATGAAAGATAAACTTTATACTTTATATGCCGTCCTGATCATGATTATTGCAATTGTGATAGGTATAGGCTTTTCCTGTACAACTCCGGTTGACGGAGGAGGAGGCGGCGGAGGCGGAGGAGGAGGGGGTTCCACTTTGAATGTTACTATAAATCAGGATGGAGCTCAAGCTGATCCTACAAACATTGCTGCAATTAACTTCACAGTTGTATTCACTGAAGCTGTTACTGACTTTGAAACTGGAGATGTTACCATTTCCGGAACAGCCGGTGCAGTGACAGGCACGGTAACAGGAGGACCGACAACATATAATGTTGCTGTTACTGACATGATTTCAGACGGTACTGTAATAGCGAGCATTGCATCAGGTGTTGCCCATAGTGCAACTTTGGAAGCAAATAATGCATCAATAAGCACTGACAACATTGTAACTTATGATACTACTGCTCCTGGTGTTGCATTAAGCTGTACTGCGTCTGAACCTGTTGAAGCTCCTTTTGAAATAACAATAACTTTTACAGAAGCAATTGATCCTGCTACTTTCACTGCAGGTGACATTACTTTTATTGTAGGAGCAGGCTCTGCAAGCACTCCGACCACATCTGATAACATAACATGGACATCAACAATAACTCCTGATCTTCCTGCTGTTCCGGGTACTGTAACAGTGACCATTGATGCAGGTGCCGTTTCAGATCCTGCCGGGAATACCAATACAGCTGCTCCTGATCCTGTAACAAGAACATGGGATCCGATATTTGGTGTTAATTTAAGCTGTTCGGCTTCTGATCTTGTCAATGCACCTTATGAAATAACAATAACTTTCACTGAAGCAATAAATCCTGGAACATTTGATGAAACAGACTTTACATTTACATCTGGAACAGGTTCTGCAAGCATTCCTTCAACGTCTGACAACAGAATATTTACATCAACCATAACACCTACAAGCCAGGGTACAGTAACCGTAACAATCGAAGCCGGCAGGGTTGAAAATCCCTCTTTTGAACCAAATACTGCGGCAGCAACACCGATAACCAGAACATGGGATACCGTTGCTCCTGATGTGGCTTTAAGCTGTTCGGCTCTTGAGCCTACAACTCTTCCTTTTGAAATAACAATAACCTTTACAGAAGCAATTGATCCT